>JAIKYR010000125.1 GCA_024682995.1 Bacteroidales bacterium
TGCCGGAGAAAAGTTTCACCAACGACCTCGGTGCCGATTCCTTGGATACCGTGGAGCTGATTATGGAATTTGAGAACGTGTTCGGCGTTTCTATCCCCGATGAGGATGCTGAAAAGATCCAGACGGTGGGTGACGCAGTCGCCTATATTCAAGGCCATATCAAATAATATCGAAACACTCTCTACTACCGTTTCATTTGTTTGATGGAACTCAAACGAGTTGTCGTTACAGGTTTGGGTGCTTTGACGCCGATTGGTCTCGGCGTGGAGTTGTATTGGCGTGCCCTTTTGCAGGGTGTGTCGGGTGCGGGTCCTATTACCCATTTTGATCCTGAGAAGTTCAAAACCCGTTTCGCCTGCGAGCTGAAGGGTTTTGATGTGGACAACTATATGCCGCGCAAGGAGGCCCAGCGCATGGATCCCTGTGCGCAATATGCCATGGTCTCCACTATGGAAGCCCTGGCGGATTCCGGCCTGGATGTGGAACGTCTGGACAAGGATCGCGTCGGGGTGATCATTGGCACCGGCGTGGGCGGCTTCACCGCCATGATGGAGACGGCCAACGTCTTCGTTGAAAACGGTCGAACTCCGAGATTCAGTCCATACCTGCTTTTGAAAGTGCTTGCCGATATGGTTTCCGGTTACATTTCGTTACGTTATGGTTTCCGGGGGCCCAATTATGTGACTTCGGCGGCGTGTGCCTCGGCGGGCAATGCCATCGGTGATGCCATGAACCTCATACGCCTCGGCAAGGCCGACGTGATCGTGTCGGGTGGCACAGAGGCGGCCATCGTGGAGGCGGCCGTCGGCGGCTTTGACGCCATGCGTGCGCTCTCCGTGCGCAACGACGACCCGCAGCATGCCTCCCGTCCCTTCGACAAGGACCGTGACGGCTTTGTGATGGGGGAGGGCTCGGGCATCTTGATCCTCGAGGAAATGGAACACGCTTTGGCCCGCGGGGCCAGGATCTATGCCGAACTTGCCGGCGTGGGCATGTCAGCTGATGCATCCAACGCCACCGCTCCCGATCCGAATGGGGGCGGGGCCGTGCGCTCCATGTGCAACGCCCTTGAGGATGCCGGCTTGTCGCCGCTCGATGTGGACTATATCAATATGCACGGCACCTCCACCCAGCTTGGCGACGTGGCCGAGTGTCGCGCCATTCAGACCCTGTTCGGTGATCATGCCTTGGATATGGTGATGAATTCCACTAAATCCATGATAGGACACCTGCTCGGAGCTGGACCGGCAGTGGAAAGCATCGCCATCCTGATGTCGATGCGAGATAATATCGTACATCCAACCATTAATTTACAGCATCTGGATCCTGTACTGCCCCAAAACTGGAACTATGCCGCCAACTCAACAGTGGAGAAAACGGTCGATGTGGCCATCTCCAACTCTTTCGGCTTCGGCGGCCATAATGTCACCCTGTTGTACAAGCGCTTCCAACCGTGATGAACAGGACTGACAAGGAGATACGATGCTATTTTAAGAATATTTTTGGCTTCCATATCCGCCATCTGGATCCTTATCGCATTGCTTTGACCCACAAGTCGGCGTCGGTGCGTGATTCGGTGTGCGGGCGGCTCAACAACGAGCGTCTCGAATATCTCGGCGATGCCATTCTGGGCTCTGTGGTGGCCGACTTCCTCTATCACAAATATCCGTTAGAGGCGGAGGGCGTGCTTACCCGTATGCGCTCCAAGCTGGTCAACCGTGCGCGGCTGAACATGCTGTCGCGGAAACTGGGCCTCCACGATCTGCTCAACACCTGCGGGTGCGATCACTCCGTCTCCGCCGACGGCAATGCCTTCGAAGCCGTGGTGGGGGCCATCTATCTGGACCAGGGCTACCGCAAGACCTACAAGATAATCATTAACAACATCATTTGCACGCATCTCGACATCGACCAGATTTTCGGGGAGGATGATGACTACAAGAGCCGGATTCTGATCTGGGCACAGCATAATCGGCATAAAATCCAGTTCGAGACCGCTTCTCAAGGCGGCGACCGCAACGCGCCCTACAAGGTCGTATTGAAGATGGATGGACAGGTGTGTGCCGAGGGACTGGGCCGTTCGGTGAAGATGGCCGAGCAGGCCGCCGCGGAGAAGGCACTTGCTTTGTTGTGAAAAAATATTCCATCCGGGTATTCGTATTTATTATATTTGTATTTTTGCAGCAGAAAAATATAACATTCATCAAAATCACAAAATATGAAAAAGATTTACCTTTTATCTTTGTTTTGCTTGACCGGCTTGTTGGCCGTTGCCCAAAGTGTGTTGACCGATGCCTCATACGCCAACGATTTCACGCTTTATGAGATTGACAAAACCTCGGGTCAGATTTTGTCAAACAATCCTTATACGCTTTACCAATACACCGATTCCGGTAAAACGGTCTATCTGGATTTCTTTGCAACATGGTGTAACCCGTGCTGGTCGTACCATACATCAGGTGCCTTTGAAGATCTTTATGCCGCCCATGGTCCGAATGGAACCAATGATATCATGACAATGGGCATAGAGGGCGATGAGGGCAACTATGCTGCTTTGAGTGGTACGGGTGCGGATGCCGGTGGATATGCCTCACAGGGCAACTGGCTTAGCGGTGTTGAATATCCGGTTTTCCCCACCAATATGAGCCCGAATACTTCTGCGGCGGTTAGTGCTTACAACATCACCTATTTCCCTACGGTGTATATGGTGTGCCCTACGCGCATTGTGTATGAAATAGGTCAGCGGACGGCGGAAGTCCTGTACAGCGCGAAATCATACTTCTGTCCCCAATACGATGAGACAGTGGCGGTTAATGGTGCATTGGCACAGTTTAGCATTTATAATGAAATAGGCGGTATCGATGATGCGTATCTTTGTACTGCAAATGCGACACCCAAGGTGGTGCTTCATAATGTGGGGCAGAACGACATCACCTCCGCCGAGTTTACCATCACGTTTGACGGTCAGACCAGCACCTACAACTGGACGGGCAATTTGAGCCGATATCAGAATGTCAAGGTTTCTATGCCGCAGATAACAACTTCCACACACGGAAGCCATACTTATACGGTGGAACTGACCAAGACGAATGGTATGGCGGAGTCGGATGCGACAAACAACACCCGCACATTCACCTTTAATGTCTCTGCAGAAACTCAGACAGGTGATTTGGATGAGAATTTCGCTTCAGGTATAGAATTCCCGTGGTTTAATCCGGATGGGGATTTGTCTGTATATCAAGGTGCTGTCTATTATTACACGCCCAATTTCTCCTCCGGGGCTGTGGCCACACTCTATGCTCCTCTCGTGGATATTTCCGGTTTGGCACATCCGGTGTTGAAATTCGATCTGGCTCACAAACAGAGATCTTCGTCTAAGAAAGATAGACTGCAGGTCCAGGTGTCCGGCAATTGTGGCTCGTCATGGAGCACGTTGTACAATGTGACGGATCCGGATCTGGCCACAGTGTCCGGCTATGCGAGCTCGCAGGCGTATGTGCCTTCCGCATCTCATTGGCGTACGGAAATGGTGGATCTTTCAAGTGTGTACAATCCGGAACAGGTGGCGTTGAGATTCCGTTTTGTCAGCGGAAACGGTAACCTTGTCTGGGTTGACAACGTACGCGTTGTGGACGGCACGGATGTGGAGGAGCATGACGCCCGTCCCATCTCGCTTTTCCCCAACCCCACATCAGATGTCCTGAATGTGAGTACGACTGATGCAATCAGCGAAATACAGGTCTATAATATTGAGGGCCAGCTGGTGCGCGTTCTGGAAGGCGACAACCACATTGTCTCTCTGGCAGGTCTCGCCAACGGCATCTACACCTTGAAGATAATGACCGAAAAGGGTATGACCATCCAAAAGGTGGTGAAACAATAACAATCTGATTAAACAAAAGGAGAAGGCTGCTGAAAGGCGGCCTTCTCCGTTCTATTTTATACTCAAAAAAAGATGGGAAACGAGGTTTTCAAGGTAGAAGACCACCTGTGGTATGTGGTGGTGAACCCTAATGCGTGCGATAGCCATTGTTTTGACAACTGGCCCAAGGTGTCCGCCGCTTTGGACAAGGCTGGCATTCGCTACGAGATGCACATATCGGACACCCAAGGCAGTGGCATGCTGGCGGCACGGCGGATTTGCGAGCAGGGCGGACGGCATATTATGGTCATCGGTGGCGACGGCACCATCAACGAGGTGGTGAATGGCATTTTCCTTTCCGGGGTGGACACAAAGGAGGTCTTCCTCGCGGTATTGCCGCTTGGTCGGGGCAACGACTGGGCCCGCGCACACAACTTCCCTACCGACCTTGAACACGTGATGGAAGTTTTCCGTCGCGGGCACTTTCTCCGCCACGATATAGGGCGGGTTACCTCTGTGCGGGAGAATGAAGCACCCTTCCATCGCTATTTCATCAACATCGCCGGTTTCGGCTTCGATGCGGAGGTCATCTATGACGTGACCTACAACAAGCCTCATTTCGCCGGCATCTCCGTATATATGCTGAGTCTGGCCCGTATGCTTTTCCGCTACAAGAGCCAACCGCTGCGCGTACAGTCACCGGACTTTTCCTTCGATGGGAAAACCTTCCTGATGGTGGCAGCCATCGGCAAGTACAACGGCGGTGGCATGTGCCAGGCCCCCGAATCCGTCGCCGATGACGGACTGTTCGATGTGGTGATCATCCCTAAGGTGAGCAATCTGCGAGTCATCGCCAACGTAAAGAACCTGTCCGACGGATCTCATATCCATAAGATAAAGGGAATTCGAAGTTTCCGCACGGCTTCGCTTACCATTTCATCCGATCAAATCTTGCGTGGCGAAGTGGAGGGCGAATTGCTCCCCCTGGGCAAATACGAGATTGACATGCTGCCTAACTCTCTGAATGTGTTGACGAATCTTCCCTGATCGTTGTCCGGTGCGGATTGTAAAACCTACCCTTTGATTTGGATGGTGAAGCCCTCTGCGAACAGGGGCTCCAGCAGAGCACGCATCTCTTCCACCGTGAATTTCTGCAGTCCTTCCGCCGGCGTGGGGCGGTCGATGGTATAGACCATGACCTCTCGGGGCTTCAGCGTGCGCACGATGTCCATCCAGCCGTCTAAGACTTCCGGGGATGACGAGTCGAAGTCGTTGCTTTTCAAGAACATCGTCTGCAGGACGAAGTTGCCGTTAAAGCCGCGCAAGGCCTCCACTACAGCCTTCACGTCATAGCCCGGCGCGGGATGGTTGATCCGTTCGGCGAGCTCGTTGGTCGGGGCGTCGATTTTCATGATGGGGTTGTCTACGCGCTTGAGGGCGGCCAGGATTTCCGGGCGGTGCACGCGCGTGGCGTTCGACAAGACGGAGACCTTGGCGTTAGGGTAGTACTGGTCGCGCAGACGCAGTGTGTCGTCGATGATTTGCGGGAATTCGGGATTCAAGGTCGGTTCCCCGTCGCCGGAGAAGGTGATGGAATCCACGGGTATGTCATTGCTTGACAGTCGTTTCAGCATGGCTTCCAAGTCGTGGCGCACCTTTTCGGCGGTGGGCAGCACGGTGTCGTCGCGGCCATCCTTATTCCAACCGCATTCGCAATAGATGCAGTCGAAGGTGCAGATTTTGCCGTTTTCCGGCAGCAGGTTGATGCCTAAGGAGCTGCCAAGGCGGCGGCTATGTATGGGTCCGAAGACGGTTTTCTCTCGTAGCATGATGTTCTGTGGGTTTCAGTTTTTGGGCGGCAAAGGTAACGATTTTGCGGACACGGCGGGACAGTTACAGCAGCAAGTCGGCCAACGCCACTTTGGGCACGTAGTGCACCCCATTGTCCCGGTAGTAGGCGTGACTGTCGTGTTCCCCGATTTCGGTGAGTCGGATGGTCTCCGCCCCTTTGCCGATGGCAAGGATCAGCAAAGGCTTGCAGGGTAGCACAAGTGCTTCCGTGATGGCACTCTTGTTGAAAGCCCCGATCATAAGACCGTTCAAGCCTAAGTCCACGGCTTTCAGCAACATGCTCTGCGCGGCAATGCCTAAGTCGATGTCCACGAGCTTGTTTTCGGGTACGGTGCTGCACACGATGATGAACGCTTCAGGCTCGGTGCCCTCAAAAGGCAAGTGCAGCTCCGGCAGGGCCCCGCCCATCTTGATGTTGGCCAGCACTTTGTCGGCTCCGCTGTCGCGGGTGACGAGCTTGAAGCGCAGCACCTGTTGGTTGCGAGCGGAGGGAATCTTGGTGGTTGCCGCCACGATCTTTTCCAGCGTGGACATGCCTACCACTACTTTCTTGTCGTATCCCCGGTAACTGCGGTTGCGGGCCAGTAGGGTGTCCAGGGTGTGCGTCTTGCGCGGGGCGGGATGGTTGGCGCGGTCCCGAAGCTCATCGAATTTGTTCTCTAAATAGTTGTCTGCCATTTTTCTATAGGAAAGATTGTTATGTCGGTTTAAAACTTGAAATTGGACAGCTCCTTACGGATTTTTGTGACCTCTTCCACAATGGACTTCACCAGCTCATACATAAGACTATGCGTCAGCCCATCAACGGCATTTGCCTCCATGGTCATGGTGTTGTCCTGTGTTTGGATGACCATGTCGCGCAGGGGGATGATGCCTTCTTCCCTTATCTCATGGAAGAGGGTGTTCAGGTCC
>JAIKYR010000130.1 GCA_024682995.1 Bacteroidales bacterium
GACGAACGGACAGCGGAACTCTGTGTGGTGGGACACACACAGCCCACTGTGGAAGATTATGCCAGCTATCGCCAACGCTGTTGGGATGAATGCCTGAAGGATTGTTCCAGACCCTCTTGTCTCGATAAAGACACAGACTACAAGGAGAAGCACTGCATCTTCCAGTGGGATTACAGCGATGACAGCTATCTGATGCATTCACTTGGCGAGGGCGACACCCACTTCCACCCCGAATCGCCGAAAGTGTTCCGCCCCACCAAACCGGTGCCGAAAGCGTTGCGGGAGAAACTGAAAGCGAAATACGAGGAAATGCTACGGCTTTATGGAGCAAACTAAACTCGTTCGCCAGCAAAGCCCCGTTATGGTTGTAAGGAATAATTGCGAAGAAATATGAATGAAAAAACTGAAAAAAGCGACAATAACATCCTATCCGGCCTGTGGACTGCGGAAAAGGCCAACGAACGCGCTCTTTTTGACATGTGGCACGACTGGAGTGTGCCTCCCATTTGGGATTTAGCAGAAGAACAGGAAGATGCTGATGAAGAGGAAGAGGGTCACTACATCGAATGTGCTGTGCCCGACGTGGAAACCGCCAAAGCATATTGCGAAGCGCGGCATATCCGAGAATGCTATTATGGAGGTATGCCGTTCCTGTTAGACCGAACATATACCTCGGAGGAGGCGGAGGAGTATTCCAAAAAGGAAAAAAGATTCCGGAGAATGCACCTCGATTTGCGCGACCAAATTTTCACGGGCGACAATGGGAAGAAAGGACTTCGCGATGTGTGCGGCGCGGTGCTCATCGAGCCGCAATTCGACGACTTTCCCGAACTTTACACCTGCTTTGAAAGGCCCCGCCTGATTCCAGTTGTTCTCAACAATCGCTATTTTCTTTACGACATCAAGAAATGCAAACTCCTGACCAAAGGCTACGAATGCATCTTCCACTATTTCTGGGCTTATATGGAATACTTCGTGGTAGTGGAGAACGGCAAGAAGGGAATCCTTGACGGGTTCGACGGCACGGAAGCCACGCCCATCGACTTGGATGAGGTTTACTCCATGCCCGACCCCGACGGCGATATTCCCGTGGTAAAGGACGGGAAAATCGGTTTGCTCTGGGGGAAGAAATATACACAGCCCATTTTCGAAGATATCTTCATTGAATCAGAAGAGTGGACCCGCGTGAAACTGAACGGGAAATGGGGCTGGGTTGACGGCAACGGGAAGTTCACCCGGAAGAAATCGAAGGCGTCGTTCGGGAGTTGGTATGATTTCTCAAAATAAAAACAAAAACAATTTATACAATGAATCACTATACAGGAAACATCACCCCGGGCAAGGACATCATTTTTGTGTTCGGAAGCAACCCGGAAGGAAAGCACGGCGCCGGTTCGGCCAAGGTCGCCCTTCAGAAGTTCGGTGCCAAGTATGGCAAAGGCGACGGTCTTTACGGACAATCGTATGCACTGATAACCACTGAGATGCGCAAGGGCCGGCCCCGTATCACCTTGGAACAAATCACCGACAACGTTCGTCGTCTCTATGAAGTGGCGAGAAAAATGCCGGACAAGCGGTTTATGGTGGCCTACCGCAACCAGCCCGCCCAACGAACTCTGTGCGGCTACACGGGCGCGCAGATGATGCAATGCTTCCTCTCCGCAGGCGATATCCCCGACAACATCTGGTTCAGCGAAGAGTGGTACAACGCCATGCAAGCGCAATAGCATAGATAACTATAATTTGAACAATATGAAAAACAATAACTTACCACCTAAAGTGGGTAAAACACTCCTGAAATGTATGGAAACAATATGTAAGATCAGTCCAAACGACGTGGAACCATTTACAGGAAAAATTATCATAGGGGATTCTGTGAAAATCCAATTAGAGCCTCATTGTACTATAGATGAAGTGCAATATATTATCCGTCATTATGCCACAAATCAATCATCCATTCTATGTTGAATATTGACACCATTTACAAACTGACACCGCATTGCGTAGCAAATCACAAAGCGAAGCGCCGATACCCAACGTATAAGCTATATACGTTTGCTTCTTCCTTTTTCCATACAGTAGATGATGCTGAATTTTTCTTGAAGAAAGGTCCAGTAAATTCTTTAGATGCATACTGCTATTCTCTTAGCGAATTGCCGATGGGCATGGATTTTCTCGACGGGGATAGCTTTTCGGAGAGAATTTACTTTCCAAATGGGCAATTGTGGGGTGTTCGGGATTATGCGAATATCAGCCCTGTGTCAATACCAGCCCCATACACTGAAATCGAATTCGACAATGACATCTATGGCCGATGCCTCTTTAAAGGTCGTGATCCTGAAGAGATTCGTTTCAAGCGCGGTGATATCATCGAAATTTTCTGCTATGGAGCCTCCAAATATTGGAGCAGGGGGAAAGTTGAGCTTGCGATTGTGGTGGAAATTCCTCCTTCAAAAGAGGAGATGACCAGATTTATGGAAAGTTATCTAAACGACAAATCAAATCATCTTACTGGAGACCGCGGGTTTGACCTCGGAATCAGATTTAACCTTCAATCTCTTCCGGAGTAGGGTCAGGATCTGGTTTCCCGAAAACAAAAGGGTGATTTTGTTTATTGGGCTTAACCGGAATCTTCTTATACAAATATATTTGGCTGTTGAATGGTACCACTATGATGCATTTTCGTTTGCTGGCAAGATGGCTCATAAAGAAGGTCTTGCCAGTACCTGTCGGTGCGACCACTTGTACGCATTTGTATCGATCAATCGTCTGTACAATTTCATCTCCATAGTCGAGTAACCATTGATCATCTTTAACTACTGTTCCATTTATATTATCTCGAGGAGAATGTATCTCAACTCTCTTGTCTGTCACAAAGATTCCGAATTCACGATCAAAAGCCTGCCTGTAGATTGTATTGGTTTGGCACTTGGTTGGGTACATGAATTCATTGTGGTTGACAAACAGCTCCTTATATATTTGGGATGCTTTATTTACATCATTGCGACAATAGTTCATCACAACAATAGACCATTGGAGTCGTAGGCCCTCTCCAGATAGGTTAACCACTCTGTAGTTGTCGTCAACGTTAACCTTGTGCAGATTACCTATTATAATATCACCATCAAACGTTTGGGTTGAGACAGACGACGCATTCTTCATTTCTGACGTGCTGCAACTGTTATTATTTTTTAAATTACTCATAAACAATAAATTACTTATAATAAGTTGTATTTAATCATCGGAGTGAAACAGGCTCCGATAATTCAGAGTAATAAAAACGGGGCGCTATTTTATTAAGATCCGTGTTTTTTTATCAAAAAAAATGTATCGTAAGTTGCCTATTGCCATCTGCTATCATTTAATTCATTGACAATCAGCTGCCTTATTAAACGAGGCGGTCGCTTTTGACGCACAAACGTCAAAAGCGACCGCCCGAATCAAAAAAAATGTACCTTTGCTGAAAGGTTGAAGTGTTCAACACTGTGTTCAAAAGGCGTTATAATTAAAGTGTAAGATTATGATTATCAATACAATAAATAAAATTCGCAATTTTCGTTTTCCGCTCAACAAAAAGAGACGCAATGCATTGCGTCTCTTTTTGTTTACCATCGGATCTCATCATTCGAAGAACTCCAACCCGCTGATGGCGTTCAACATACGGTCAACATAGTCCCATGTGGTAGCCGACCACTTGAAGCCCAAGCGGTAGAGCACCTGCGAGGTGTACTGGTTCGCGATATTCACAAACTCCGCCTTCATGCCATGCGCCATATCCTGGTATGCCAGCAAGCTGGAAAGTATTTTGGCCTTCTGTGGGTCGTTGCCCGCCTGCTCCAGCGTCTCCTCATATTCCTTGTCTTCTACTAACTTGATATCGGTGCCCACATTGCTGAGGCCGCTGAGCACATCGCCGAAGAACTGCGAATGGTTGTTGTAGGCGTGGAACACACAACAGGCCTTGGGCGTAGTGGCAAGCAGGATGATGGCATGCGCCACCTCGTTGATGGGTGAAAACTCAACCTCTTGCTCGTATAACGAATACGGGAAACAGCCTAACATGTTGTACACTTTGATACGGCCCATGAAGGCGTTAGTGGAGAAGTTGATCTGGAACTCGCCGTCTGTGGAACGTGCCGACAAATTACCGACGCGGATGACCTTCGCGACAAGTCCATTCTCAGCAACCGCCTGTAACACAACCCGTTCCGCCAGGAATTTGGAATGGGTGTACTGGTTTCCGAGATATTGGCCGCCATAGAGTTGTTGCTCGGTGAACACATAGCCAGGCTCCATCGAGCTGTTCACATTCAGACCGCGGGTGCTGGCCGTGGAAATATGCACCAGCTTTGCGCCCGTGGCCACGCAGAAATCGACACAACGCTGCACCCCACCGACATTCACATCCTCAATCTCGGTGCCTTCGCTGAAGTGCTTCACCACGGCAGCACAATTGAAGACGGTGTCGATCTTTGCCTGCACGAGCGTGGTCAAGTCGTTGGTGACGTCGCCAAGGACTATATGGAGACGCTTGTCGAAGAGCTCGTCGTAAGTATTCTCGAAATAGTAGAACAGCAGCGTTTTAAGTCTATGCTCGGCACCATCCATATCTTTGTCGCGCACCATACAGTAGATCTCCTGGGCATCCGAGTCGATCAGCTCTTTCAGGACGTGAATACCGAGATAGCCGGTCGCGCCAGTAAGCAAGGCGTTGCCCAGCTGCAGGCGCTCTCCCCTACCGAACTCTTCCAGACTATTGTTTTCCAGCACTTTGTTAATGTCCGCATAGTCAAAATCGGCAATATCCTCTTCCTCCGTGCTGACAGTAGTGTTGCCCGTGACGAGGGCGGCGAGTTTGCGCGGCGTGGGATTGGCGAAGACATCGCCGTAGGCTACATGCACCCCTTGCTTGTCGGCCTCGATGATGACGCGGGTCACCATGAGCGAGGTGCCGCCCAAGTCGAAGAAGTTGTCGGTGGAACCGATTTTGTCGATGGCAAGGATTTCGCCGAAGATGCGGCAGAAGAGCTCCTCAGCCGAGTTGGCTGGCGCCACATAGTCGCGGTCGGCAGCCTGCAACACCGGTGTCGGCAAGGCCTTCCTGTTCACCTTCTGGTTCTGGTTCAACGGGATGCTGTCGATCTGCATCGTCGCCGCTGGAATCATATACGGCGGTTTCTGCTGCCCGATGAATGCGTTGAGATCCTTCACATCAATTTCTTTGTCGCTGACGATGTAAGCAACAATATATTTTCCACCCTTCTCATAATCAAAGGCTTGCACGGTAACATCCTTGATGCCCGGATACTGGCGGATGACGGCCTCCACCTCTTTCATCTCGATACGGAAGCCGCGAATCTTCACCTGCCCGTCCTTGCGCCCCACGAACTGGATATTGCCATCGGGGAGATAACGCACAATGTCGCCGGTGCGATAGACGCGGGCGTGCTTCGGGTCGTCACAAAAAGAATTCTGGAGGTAGGTCTCGGCGGTCTTCTCGGGACGGTTCAGATAGCCGCGGCTCACCTGCGGGCCCGTGACCCACAACTCGCCAGCAGCTCCGAGAGGCAATCTGTTAAATTGTTTGTCAACGATATACAGTTTCAGATTATCCAGCGGCTTGCCGATGGGAATGTCCAGCTCATAATCCTTCACCCAATAGTTGGTGGTGAAAATGGTACACTCTGTTGGGCCATAGCCGTTGTACATCTTGAAGCTGGTCGGCGGGTTGAGGGCGGACAGCTTCTCGCCACCCACAGCAAAGCAGCGCAGCGAGTGGTTCTCCACATTCGTCACGAACTGGTAGCCTACCTGCGTGGTGATAAACGAGTGGGTGATACCCTGCGTGTTGAAATAGTTGTTGAGGTCGGGCAAATTGAGACGGATGTCTTCCCCGATGATGTGGACACAGGCTCCGCAGGTCAGCGCCGGGTAGAGGTCCATCATGCAGGCATCGAAGCCGTAGCTGGCATAGGCAGCCACTTTGTCGGCAGCCGTAAGCCCATAGAATCGTTGATACCAATGGCAGAAGGCCACGAGGTTGCCGTGCTCCAGCTGACAACCCTTGGGCGTGCCTGTGGAACCGGAAGTATAGAGCATGATGAAAAGACTTGACGGGGTAATGTCCGCCTTCACGGGCTCCACAACCGGCAGTGTGTCTATATCCTTGGTCAACAGCACTTTGCCTTGGTACTCGTCCACCACAGGACGCAACTCTTCATCGGCAATGAGCAGTTTAGCATCGGCATCCTTCATCATAAAGTTCAAACGCTCAGCCGGATAGCTCGGATCGAGGGGTTGGTAGGCACAACCAGCCTTCAACACACCGAGAGAGACGATGGCCATCCATTCGCAACGCGGAATCAAGACAGAGACCACATCTTCATTGCCAAGACCTTGTGATTTCACATAACCCGCAATGCGCTCCGAGAGCTCATCCACCTCGCGATAGGTGTAACGATGGTCATGATAGACCACAGCGAGATTATCGGGCGTTTGCGCCACCTGGCGGCGGAAGAGCGACACTATGTTTTGCGTGTCGTCGTAGGGCACATCGGTCTGATTGAAGCTGTCGAGCAAAGCGGTTTGTTCGGCATCCAGCAGAGAGACCTGTTGCAGCGCCACCTCAGGATGGTGGATGAACGCATTGGCCGCATTGCATACCGACTGCGCCAGACTTTGCATCAATCCGTGGCTGTAACGACCATTGTCGTATTCAACCATCACACCCGGCACGCCTTCCTTCTCTTGAATGTAGAAAGCGATACGGAACTTTGGTGTCTTCAGTTCCAGAGACTCTATTTCAAGCTTCTGACCATTGACCACATATTGGTCGATCACGCCCATCTGATAAGCGAACATGATTTCGGCCGACAAGTCGTAATCGGCGGCAATCTGCGCAAAAGGATACTTCTCGTGGGTCAAAGTCTCGTCAAAGTTCTGGCTGGTCTCTTTTAAAAAGTCCATCACCTTTTGTTCGCCAATCTGGGCACTCAAAGCCAAAGTGTTGACGAACATGCCAGTCGTGTTGCTAATGCGCAGGTCGGAACGGCCGTTGCTGATGGTGGTGATGCAGATCTGCTCGTTGTTGGTGAAACGCGAGAGCGTATAGAACACCGCCGCCAAAGTGAGGTGCGCAGGCGAGAGGTTGTTCTTCTTGCAGAATTCCTCCATCGCGTTGAAGTCCATCTTGGAGAAGGTCTCGCTGACGGTGCCTTGCTCCAAAGGATTGGTCAAGTCGGCAGGCACCTCGGTGACTCCTTCCACCTTGCCCAAACGCTCGTTGAAGAAGTTCTTGGCTTCCATGTAGTTCGGAGTCCCTTCAGCAGCTTTCTCATCGGCCACGAAGCCGGCATAACTGATGGCTTCGGCCTCGATTTCCTTGCCATTCATCAGTTCGCACAACTGGTTCAGGAACAGATCGAAAGAGCTGCCGTCGAAAATCAGGTGATGCACATCTGCCAAGAGATAAACATCTTGCTCGGTGGTGACGATTTCCATACGGTACAACGGTCCTTGTCGCAAGTTGAACGGCTTGACAAATTCCAACTTGTATTTCTTCAGTTCCGCCTCGCTCAACTGGCTCTTTGTGATGGCAAGAGGTTGATTTTTGTCAACAATTTGCACAATTTCGCCTCCTTCGCTATCAAAATGTACAAAGAACTGCGGGTGCGCCTTGATGAGGGTCTCAATGGATTTTCCAAGCAATTGTACATCAGTGCCTTTTGGGAAACGGATAAGCGAAGGAATGTTGTACACCGTGGAGGTGGGCTGTTTCATGCAATCCACATAGACACCCATCTGCGCGTAGGACAACGGAGCATTCTTTAATTCGGAATTACTGGCATTTGAAACAGCCTGAACAGGAGCGTTTAGGAGCTGTTTTAGAATCTCATTCTCAATCGTTTGTATGTTTCCCGTTTTGACCAAAGATTTGGAATCCACTGTGATACCGTATTTCTTGTTCAGCTGTACAGCCAGTTTGATGGCGGAGATGGAGGTGAGCCCAACGTAGCCAAGCACGGTGGTTAGGCCGAAGTCTTTGGTGCCTACTATGCCCGCAACGATTTCGTGCAGTTCCTCTTCCAGGATGTTCATCGGCGCATTGCTCTCCACCTCAGCGGCAGACGCTTTCTTTTCGGGCTTCGGCAGTGCTTTCTTGTTTACCTTCTGGTTCTGGTTGAGCGGAATACGGTCGATTTGCATCGTCACGGCAGGCACCATGTAAGGCGGTTTCTCATCCAGAATGAAGTTGTTAAGAGCTTCAACGTCAATCTGTTCGTCTGCAACGATATAAGCTGCAATGAACTTGCCACCGCTCTCTTCGTCAAAGGCCTGCACGGTAACATCCTTGATGCCTGGGTATTGGCGGATGATGGCCTCGACCTCCGTAAGTTCAATGCGGAAACCGCGAATCTTCACCTGTCCGTCGCGACGGCCCACAAACTGGATGTTTCCATCAGGAAGGTAACGCACGATGTCGCCAGTGCGGTAGCAGCGACCCCAGGGCGTTTCCACGAAAGACTCGGCAGTCTTCTCCGGACGATTCAGATAGCCGCGTCCCACCTGAGGGCCATTGACCCATAGCTCGCCGGCAGCGCCTACAGGTAACCTGTGCCCGTACGCATCCATGATGTACAGATGCATATTCTCCACTGCCTTTCCTATGGGGATGTTCTGCAGCTTCTCCTTCACAGCAAATGCCGTCACATAACAGATACTCTCTGAAGGACCATAACCGTTCAAGAGCAAATAGGGAGGAGGCGTGACATCCGCCAGTTTCTCACCGCCGGTGATAAAGGCCTTCAGGGAGTGATTGGCGATATCGTTGACAAAAGAACGTGCCACCTGTGTCGTCATGAACGTATGGGTGATGCCGTTCTGTTCAAAATAGTCGTTCAGCGCGATGAGGTCAAGACGGATCTCTTCAGGAATGATATAGACGGTAGCACCCACTATGAGCGGCGGCCATAATTCGAGCAAACAAGCGTCAAAGCCGAAACTGGCATACGCTCCAATGTGACTATCCGCTTCAACATGCAGGGTATGTTGGTGCATGTAGCTAAACGCCACCATATTCCGATGTTCGAGTTGACATCCCTTAGGCACACCCGTAGAGCCACTGGTGTAGATTAGCGTAAAGAGGCTCTCGGGCTTGGGCCCATCAAGTGCATTGGAATCCTTCAGGTTCTCAATGTCTTTGGTGAGTAGCACTTCACCCTTGTATTCATCCAAGATGGAACAGAGTTCCTCGTCGGCGATCAGCAGTTTGGAGGCCGTATCCTGCATCATGAAGCTCAGGCGCTCTTTCGGATAGGTGGGGTCCAACGGCTGATAAGCACATCCTGCCTTCAGCACACCCAGCGAGGCGATGGCCATCCATTCTGAACGAGCTATCAGAATGGCCACCACATCCTCAAGTCCTAATCCTTTCGATGCAATATAGCTTGCAATGCGGTCACTGATGTCATCCACTTCGGCGTATGTAAATCGCTTGTCCTTGAAGACCACAGCCGTCTTGTCGGGCGTAGCTTTGGCTTGACGGCGGAACAGCGATACGATGGTCTGCGTGTCGTCGTATGGCTTGTCGGTTTCGTTGAAACTGTCGAGCAGGTCGCATTGGTTCTTGGTGCAGATGTCAATGTCACGCAAGAGGGTTTGGCTTAGAAAGCCCTCCAAAACCGCCTCGTAACTCTCCATGAATTGGTCAATCAGCGTCTCAGAGTATTCGTTGGAACTGTATTCCGCTCTGATATGATATTTTTTGCCGACATAGAACGCCATCAGATAAAGCGACACTCCCTCGTTGTGCTTGCGGAGCTGTATGGCCTCCATGGGTTTGCCCATCAGTTCGGTGTAATCAAACATGAGTCCGTGCCATGCAAATGTGGTGTTGATTTGCAGGTTGAGGTCAGTCATCATGTCGGTATAGGAATAGAGGGCGTGCTTGCGACAGCCGATCATCTGTTCCTCGCCAGCTTTCAGGAAGTCAAGCACGGAGGTCTCTTCCGTGAACTTGGCATAAACGGGCAACGTCTTCACCGTCATGCCCACGGAATGTTGGAATTTCCGTTCGGTACGGCCGTTGAAAACCGTGGCAAACAGCGATTCATGCTCGTTGTTATATTTGGCCAATAGAAAGGAATAGGCTGCCGTGAAAAATGTGCTTTTCTTGATGCCGTTGGTCTTGCAGAAGGCATCCACCCGATCCATGTCGGTGCCGAGGATGCGGACTTTATGGGCATCCGAGTGTTCAGGAACCTCCAAATCGGGCATGAGCTGGGTGAACGTGTCGCTGCAGTCAAAATTCTGGGCGTACCATTGTTTGCCCTCCTCGAAAGCAGGCGTTTTGCGCATCTCGACTTCAGCAAGGGCAAATTCCTGCATCGACATCTCCTCGGAAGCAAGCGTGACACCGTTGTAAGCCTTTTCCACATCGTAGATGATAATATTGTACGAGGTGCCGTCGCTGATGATATGATGCATGTCGAAGAGCCAATAGACATGCTCCGCGTCTCGCATCACTTTGGTATGAAACAACCTGCCACCAAGGAGTTTGAAAGGCTCGATAAATTTTTGCTTCTCAGCCTCAAGGTCCGTAACTTGTTCAACAGAAAGGTGGAATTCCTCTTTTTCCAGGTCAATAGTCTGCACGGGCTCCCCCTCATCACTCAGCTCAATGCGTGTAAAAAAAACGGGATGAGCCTTTATCGTTGTTTCGATGGCACGACACAATCGGTCGGCATCGAGGCTGCCATCCAGAACAAAGAGAAAAGGGAGGTTATAAAAGACTTCATTTTCGTGCTGCACGCACTCGGCATAAATACCTAATTGCGATTGAGATAATGGTGATGTGTTCTTCATATCGGTTGTGTTTCTCTATTTGTTATTGTTCGATGTAAGGTTTCCGGATTTGGGGCTATTGTTTCTTCTTGTCATTCCACGGCAAGGTGAAAATCGTCGGGTTGACAGTCAGCATCACCCAGCCCCAGTGCAAACGGCGGTTTTGGGAGACCTGCTGGAGAATCTCCATCGACTCTGTTCCTCTCATGTAGGAATACCCGGCTGCCACCTTGACAAATTTCGCGAAAGTATAGCTTATACCGACTTCGAATTCATGCCCCAAAGGTTTCTTTATTCTATTTAAATTGGCGGCGATGGCGTAGAAGTGATAGGCGGCGTCGATTTTCAGGCCTTTAACGGGGTTGACGGAACCTCCGGCATAGAGGTTCTGCAAGCCGGGAGAAAAGTTGTTTACATAACTGTCCATATAGAAGAAGTCCATGGCGCCATAGAATTCGTGGTGTGATCCAAACAAAGGGCTAAAAGCACGGGCTTTGTCATGGAATATGAGACCTAAACCTCCGTTGATCTGGACGGGGAATTGGTCGCCACTCAGGTAATCATAGCCGGCATAGAGGGAGTACATATCGCTGGGAGCAACTTGGAGCTTCGCACTTCCCATGAAGGCGTCCAGCTTCATTCCGTTCTCCTCTCTTCCCATCTGATAGTAGAAAGAACCTTCCAAGGTGACGATGCTGGGTTTCAATTTCACATAGCCTCCGAACAGTTGCTGAAAGAAGGTTGTGTCCGGAAAATTGGAGTTCTTGCACTGGACCCCGATGTTCATGCCAAGCAGGGAAAAACCGAACAGCGACTTCGGTGTTTCGTAGTGATACCAAAGTGTTTGCATGGTCTTATAGGGCTGAATTCCGCCGGCATAGTAATTGGTGCCTTGTGATATGTTTTCCGAATTCTGGTTGTAGGCGAGGAGTACGTGTACTTTGTGTCCGTAGCCTTCAAAGCCTAATTTCAGTGCATCGTGGGTGGGCGCGGTCATCGTCCAGTCATCGTAACCGAGAATACGCTCGTCGTCATATTCGAAACACTGACGGCCGATTTTGGCAAAAAGTCCAGTCTTGTTGTGCTTCATCGAGAGCCAGCCCTCCGACAGGCTCAGATTCCCGCCAGCCTGACCCCAGATCCCGGAAAACTGTGGCGAGAGCTTCAACTCGAACCAGTCGGACCGCTTGTATCCGATGTTGAGCCGGTACTGTCCCATGATAAAATGGGCCATCCGCTCGTTTTCGTCTTCTTCCAAGACGTTGAATCCGCCGACACGAATCTCACCACGGGTATTCAGCTTGGCATCAATGGTGAACTCATTTTGAGGATCTTGCGCCTGCAGGTCTTGGATCGCCATAATGGCGGCAACGACCCATATCCATTTGATGAATTTAATACAATGAGAATGCATATTTGATGTTTTATTTCACATTTTACGATGGTTTACGATGGAATAGATGTAATCACCCGTCTGTATAGTTTCAAAATGGCAACCGTCCGTTTCGCAAAGCACCATTTTCATATCATTGCGGATCCCTTCGCCGGTGAGCTTGAGCAGAGCCTCCTTCCGGGTCCAAAAGTGGAAAAACTGCATCGTAGGATTTGGTGACGCTTCTATTTGCGCCTGCTCCTGATCGTTCATCGTGAAGCGGATCAGCGAAGGGGACACTTGACGGGGAACCTCCACATCTGCGCCCACAGGCTGGTTGCTGACGGCGCACAAGGCGACATGACCGGAATGGCTGAAGCTGAAATGGATGTCCGGGTAGTCGATCAGGAACGGTTTCCCCCCAGCCTGATAGCCGAAAATGGGATTGTCCATGATGTCATATTCCTCCCGGAGAGCCTTCTTCAGCAGCAAATAGACAGCCAACGAGAGGCGTCTCCCGCTCTCATACCGGAACTTCAACGCCTGCTCACGCCGCTGAGCAGAGACTTCAGCCAAGGCAGCTGCCAAATCCAGTTCGGAGATGTTTTCGTCGATATAAACCATATTAGCCGATGGTCTCGAAAATGGCGTCCAACTTGGTCATCTTGAAGACCTGCATCACATCAGGACAGACATTCCTCAAATAGACCTTGCCTCCTTTGGCTGCCACCTCCTTTCTGATCTTCAAAAAGATACGCAACCCAGAGCTACTGATAAACGGCATCTTCTCACAATCCAGAATGATATTCTGGTCAGCATGTTGCAACAAAGGGTCAATGGTCTCGGCAATCTGCTGTGCAGCCACAGTGTCCAATCGCCCGTCAAACGCGGCTATGATAGTAGCACCCTCTTCAGTAATTGTAATATTCATAATCTGATGAATTATTGATTATCTATAAATTATGCCAATAAATTAACACGACCCAAAACTTTTCCTCATCCTCAACACATTCCACCCGTCCTCACGTGCATACTCCACCTTGTCCATAATCTCTTTGATGATAAAAATACCCAGACCTCCGATCTGCCGTTCTTCCAGAGGTACATCCAGATTGACCTCCTGCTGTTGCAGCGGATTGAAGGGAACCCCCATATCTTTGATTTCCACAAGGATATCCTCATTATCAATTTTGGCAGAGAGGTTCACTTCGCCTTGGGTGCCCTCTTGGTAGGCATACATGATGACGTTGGCCAGCACCTCCTCCAAAGCAAGGTTGACACTGGGCAGGAGGGCCATATCCAGGTTATGGCGGTCGAAGAATTCCATCAGAAAGGGTTCCAGCCGTTCCAGCTCATGGATATTGTTGGTCAAAGTAAGCTGTTGTTCGGCAGACAGATAGCGTATGGAGAGCAGTGTCAGGTCATCGCTTTGCTCGGCGTGGTCCACGAATTGGCTCACGCGTTCCCGTATGTGGGAGAGTTGCTCTTTGGCAGGCAAAGAGCCGAACTCGGCAGCGGCATCAAGGGCTCTCTTCTCTCCGAAGAGATCCTTCTGGATGTTCTCTGCCTCCGTCAGGCCGTCGGTATAGAGCAGCAGCGTGTCGCCGGGAGTCAGAGCCATCTCATGGGCTGTGTATTGGGCAGAGGGTTCCACGCCAAGCAGCAGGGACGGCTCCGTGGACAAAAATTCGGCTCTTCCGTTTTTCACCAAGATTGGGGGATTGTGCCCGGCGTTGCAGTAGCGGATTATCCCAGTGGACAAGTCCATGACACCGAGGAACATCGTGATGAACATGATGTCCGGGTTATTGTCGCTGACAGAGCTGTTGAGGGCCTGCATGATGCTGTCGGGGCGTTCGTCCCGGGCCGAAAGGGTACGGAACAGGCTGTGCGCGATGGCCATCAGCAGTGCGGCAGGGACGCCCTTGCCAGAGACATCGCCAATGCAGAACAGCAACTTGCCATCCCGCACATAGTAGTCGTACAGGTCGCCACCCACAAACTTGGCCGGCACCTGCAATCCGCCGACATCCACATATTTTCCCGCATCCGACAGAAGAGTGGAAGGCAGTAGCGACTGCTGGATATCGCGGGCAATGGCCAGCTCATCCTCAATGTGTTGCTCCTTGGCACGCACCTCGTTCAGCTTCCAAAGGTTCTGGATGGAGCGGTAGGCGATGAAGAAAACCGTAAGGATGCCCGTCAAGGCCAGGAGGACGAAGAAGAGGGTTGACCGCCGCAGTCGGTTATACATGTCGGCGTCGGGAATTGTCAAAATCAGGACCAGATTCTTGCCGTCCACGGCTTCGGAAAAGACATGGCATTTGCCTTTGGGCTTTGTCGGGGGTGTCACCACGCTGGCCCCGCTTTGGGTCATCAGGGCGCAGGTGCTGTGGGGGTAAAGCGTGACACTGTTGACGATGCTGGCGAGCGTGTCGATGGTAACATCCGCGTTGATCACGCCCACCACCTCGCCGAGGCTGTCGCGGATGGGGAGGCCATAGGACATCATATAGGCCTTCCCGCCGGCGTTGTCGTAGTACGGGTCGCTCCACCTACCCTTTTCGGAGGCCATCCCCTTCTGGAACCACTCCATCTGAAAATAGTCGTGGTCAGGTCCTCCCAGCTGGACGGACACCATGGTGTCGCATCCCTTCTGATACCCCACGTAAGGCTCGAACCAGCGACCTTTTTCAGGATAATAGTCCTCTTTGAAGGCGATGCCCGCGCCCATGATGCGGGAGCTGGACTCCACGGTGTGACGGGCAATGTCGTACATCGCCTCAGGGTCGTCTAAGGCATATTCCACCATCGGTTGGATGGAGTTGACAACCGTCTCTATCTTCCCCATCCGGATAGAGATCATCATCTCGGTGTTCTTCAGGGTAGAATTCGCCCGTTTCTCGGCAATACGAAGCGACTCCTTCCGGATGTGGAAATAGTAAACCGCGCTGACCATCGCCAAAACGACGATAGCAGCGACGATCTTCAAAAGCTCCTTCTTGGCGAATGTGTATTTACCCGTTTTGGATGACATGAGCGTTTAAGATAGAGTGTGCAAAAATAAACAAAAAAAGGATAGGCTTGCAGATGAAGCGACAAACAAGATCAGTTCTGGAATCTGATTACGGAAACGGAATGGGGCCGTACTTAAGCACAAAAAAAGCACCTTCTTCGTGGTGCTTTTTTTTGTGCATAACCGTATTATGCGGGTTTGCCCATAGCCCCCCCTATTTGTTCGGGTATGGCACCACGATGTCGTCGCAGTATTCGCAGCGGTAGGAGCGCTTCTCCTTGTCCACCAGATGGAACACATGATCGAAGTAATGCTCCACGGAGGTCACGCAGCGCGGATTCTTGCAATGAATGATGTTCGTCACCGTCTCCGGCACTTCCAGTTTCACCTTCTTCACCGTCTTGCCGTCCTCGATGATGTTCACCGTGGCGTTCGGGTCAATGAGGCCAAGGAAATCATAGTTGATGTCGATGACATTGTTGATCTTGATGATGTCCTTCTTGCCCATCTTCAAGCTGAAGGCGTTCATAATGAGGGCCACATTGTAGTCGGCCTTGTCCAGGTGCAGGTAGTTGAACACGGTCATGCCGTAGCCGGCCTTGATGTGGTCAATAACGATACCTTTTTCTATACTGTTTATTTCTAACATGATGTTTCTAATTTTTATGTTTTTTGACTTTGGCTTTTGGGTATTGGCTTTAGTAATTGCTAACGGCCTATAGCCAATAGCGATATCGGATTAGTATATTCCCAACAACTTCAAGATGAGGGCCATGCGGACGTACATGCCGTTCTTGGCCTGGTTGAAGTACTGCGCGCGCGGGTCGCTGTCCACCTCGGTGCTGATCTCGTTCACGCGGGGCAGCGGGTGCAGGATGTACGTGTCGGGGCGTGCGTAGGTCATCTTCTCGGCGTCGAGGATGAAACGGTCCTTGAGGCGGATGTAGTCCTCCTCGTTGAAGAAGCGCTCGCGCTGCACGCGGGTCATGTACAGGAAGTCGAGCTGGCCCATGTAGGGTTCCATCTGGTCCACCTCCTCGAAGGGGATGCCTTTCTTGCGCACCACCTCTTCGCGGATGTACTCGGGCACGCGTAACTCCTCGGGGGAAATGAAGATGAATTTCACACCCTCATAATTGCTGAGGAATTTGACCAGAGAGTGGACCGTACGCCCGAACTTAAGGTCGCCGCAAAAGCCGTAGGTCTTGTTCTCCACATTGCCGCGGAGGCGTTCCACGGTGAGAATGTCCGTGAGGGTTTGCGTAGGGTGCTGGTGACCGCCGTCGCCGGCGTTGATGAGCGGCATCTTGATGTAATGGCTGGCCATGCGGGGCGCACCCTCCTTGGGATGGCGCATGGCCGCAATGTCGGCGTAGCACTCGATGGTACGCAGCGTGTCAGCGATGCTCTCACCCTTTGCGGTGGAGCTGGAGTTGGGCTCTGAGAAGCCGATCACCTTGCCGCCCAGACGCAGCATGGCCGCCTCGAAGCTGAAGCGCGTGCGCGTGCTCGGTTCATAAAAAAGAGTTGCCAGAATCTTACCCTCGCAACTCTTGCTGTATTTCTCCGGATTGTCCACGATCTGATGAGCCAAATCGAAAATCTCGCGAAATTCTTCGCGCGTGAAATCCGCAGGGTCTATTAAGCATCTGTTTTTTAACATAATAAATCCTTCCTATATTTTTTAATTAATAATTGATGACGTGTTGAAAAATCCCCCCGCAAAACCTTTGCAAAAATAGAAAAATAATTTTTTTCAACCCCTAACCTGTGATTTTTTTTTACAATTTTCCATTTACGGTTTGCGGTTTAAGATTTGCCATATAAGACATAACCGCTAACGGCCAACCGGCAACAGCTCCATCCGGTCAAACAGCAGCATATTGGGGACTATCACGCTGCAGGGCACCCCCGACATAGGAGGTTCTACACCACTATATTGGGAACCGTTCATCATCATATTATGGGCGAGCAATTCCTTTGTGGCCGCCGACACGTTCAGGAAATCATAAAAATGACGTTCTTGGGCACAGGCCATCCGAACAGGTATCTCCTTGCCAGTATGCACATCCACTTGCACCATATACAGGGGATGGAAATCCGACTCAGACCAATATTCCGACATATTCCGGCTATGGAATTTACGGATAATGTAAGCATGGCTGTATCCGGCGGCGCGGGCTTTCTTGCAAAGCATCTTTTTCAGATTCTGTGTGTTCGTCGTTTGGTGGCACGTCAAGCGCAACACGCCGGCACCCACCATTGGCCGCAAACGATTATTTGAAAGGGCCAGCCTCCGATGACCGTTGGATGTCTTGGAAGAGAGTGTGGGCGTACGATCGGAGAGCAGGCTGTAGAGTTCGCCCCGGTGGATGATTTCCATGTGCGGGGGAACCTTCACTCCTTCGGCATCCACGTTATACTGGCCAATAAGCCGCATACCGCCGTAACTTCCGAAGGTGTCTATCGCATCCACGTCGCAGGAGGCATTTATCACTTGCTGCGACAGGCATTTCTCCAACCGACTGCCTACCACATTATGGCGGACATGTTCGCTCAACGGGATACGAAACGCATATATGCTCTGATTTGTGTTTTCAGTAAACGCATGGGCGAAAAGTTGGGCCACCGCCTCACCTTCCACCAACACTGGCCCGTCGTAATACTGCGTGGGTTTGGACGCCGCTGCCATCTGTTTCAAACGGTTGCTCAGCAGATTCATCCGTTTCTGCCATTCGGCCATATCGGGCAAATCCTCTAAATCCCGCACATAGACAAGGTCTTCATCGGAGAATTTTCCACCATCGGGTGTCTTGATTTCTGCTGAAAGGTGGATGCATATAACCGAGAAAGGCTGACGGTATTGAAGACGGTCGCTGGAATAATAGCACACCTCAGCCTGATAGGCATCCGCATTCACCTGGGATTCTATCGTAGTGTCCTGCCCGAGCATTGCCGACAATTCGCAAACCAGTGCCACCATTTTGTCCTTGTCCACAGGTTTATTTTTCTTTTCCGCATCATAAAAACGCGGTTCCTCCCGATAGCCATCACGGGGACGTTTTATGCGTTCCCATGAATCAAACGAGTTCATAACCACGTTTTTGTATTCGAGTTCCTGCCACGCCTGACGATAAGCAGCATCCAACGAACGGCGCAACAAAGTCCTGAAATTGTCGTAATGACTGTCCGCCGGCAGGCTCACGGGTTTTGTCTGCTTGTGGAAATAACCCTCCACCCCATCATTGTTCAGCAGGTTGTCACCCAGCAACACCCGGCTATCCAGCGTCCGAACAGGCGTTTCTACCATCTGAAGCAGCGTACCGGCACGGGCTTCTGCCTGCAGACTCCAGCCATCCACCCAATAAAACTCCGACCGATAGGGCACAGGCATCCCTTTGTCTTGCAATTCCAAATCTATCTCCTCCACCTCATCACGTACAGCACGGAAAAACATATCGGATGCTGTTTCAACTGCGTGGTCATGATGGGTTTCGTAGGGCGACAATATAAAACGTTCTTTATATTCGGTATAATTATCCCCCGAAAGAGACGGTTTCTCCATATTCTCCTGAAAATCCCGAAGCAGGCTGTCAACCACGTTGTGCCATTCGTTTTCCGATGGCACAAGATTCGGGCTTATAGTCTCCAATTGTTGATCCACCTTGAAATGTGAACCATCGGGCCGTCTTCCCCGTATCGCAAACTTGTAATCCGCTGTTTCTTCATTTTCAACCTCATAGCTTCCTTCACTATCCACGAACCACGATCTTCTGCATTCGTAATTCATTATAGCCTCACTCTCACTATTTGACATATCCCGCACATAGGCCGTAATCTGTCCGAGCAAACCCGAGCACACCTTCGGATCAAAAGACTCCAGCTGTTTCGGCTGGTAGCCAACCCGTTGCACAGGATGAGTGAAGACATCGTCTTCAGATTGGGCCATAAAATGTTTCTGAATGCGTAACGTCTGATATTCTTTACGTGCCGCTTTATAGGCCTCATCCACCGCCGAACGGATGATGCTGCGGACGAGTGGTTCATTTTCATCGTACAACGGCAACAAGACAAAGCCTCCTTCGTGATAATTGGTGGCCCGATCCAAGTCACCCACGACAATGTCCACGAAAAGCCAACGCTCGTATGTCGGGTTCGGGGCAACGGGACTGCCCATATAAGCAGCCAAGTTGCACGAGTGTTCCTCCACCACCCTCAGCGACATATACGTAACCGGAGCGTCGCCTTTGGAAAGGTTGGAAAACAATCTGTTATGTTCTTCCTGTAAAATAGTTCCGATAAAATCTTCCTCCAATTCCTGAGGTTGCGCCCAAGTGGCACCCGCCGCACCGAAGCACAGCAACAAGGTGCAAAAGAGGATTTTACGCAAAGTTTTCATCCGAATACAATGCTGTTATCTGAAGATGGTAGCCGCACGGTCCGGACCCACTGACACGATGCTGATCGGCGTATGGGTCTGTTCCTCAATATAATGGATGTAATCCTTGAACTCGGACGGCAGTTCCTCGTACGTCTTGCAAGCGCTGATGTCGGTTTTCCAACCCTTGAGAGTGGTATAAACGGGTTCTATCTGGGCATCCGTGGCGGCGGGCATACGGGTGGTGAGTTCGCCGTTGACACGGTAGGCGGTACATATATTTATTGTATCAAAATCCGACATGACATCCGCCTTGGTGAGGGCGATGTCGGTCACGCCATTGACCATGAGGGCGTATTGGAGGGCCACCAGGTCGAGCCAGCCACAGCGCCGCGGGCGACCAGTGGTGGCGCCGAACTCATTGCCCACGCGGCGCAGTTCCTCGCCCGTGGCATCGAACAGCTCCGTAGGGAAGGGTCCGCTGCCCACACGGGTGCAGTAGGCTTTCACAATGCCGATGGTCTTGCCTGCCAGATGCGGGTCGAGGCCAAGGCCCGTGAACGCGCCGGCAGCGATGGTGTTCGAGGATGTCACAAAAGGATATGCGCCGAACTCCAGGTCGAGGAGTGTGCCCTGCGCACCCTCCGCCAGCACAGATTTGCCCTCCTGCAAATATTCATGGAGAACATACTCGCTGTCAATGCAGGTGAAACGGCGCAGTGTGGCCAATGATTGGTGCCAACGCTCGTCCAACTCGGGCAGCATTTTACTGTAATCGAAACCGTATTGGTCCAAAATCTCCTTGTGCTGACCTATAAGATGCTGGTATTTAGCTTCAAAGTCCGGCGAGAAGACATCGCACACGCGCAAGCCCACGCGCGCGGTCTTGTCGGTGTAGGTGGGTCCGATGCCCTTCAGCGTGGAGCCGATCTTCTGCTTGCCCTTCTTGGATTCGTAAGCGGCATCCAGCAGCTTGTGCGTCGGGAGTATCAGATGGGCTTTCCGGGAGACATAGAGATTGTCGGTCGGAGTGAGACCCATCTTCACCAAAGCCTCAATCTCCTCCTCGAAGATGATCGGGTCGATGACGACGCCATTACCGATGATATTGATTTTATCCTTGTGGAAAATTCCGGAAGGGATGATATGCAGCACGTGACGTATGCCATTGAATTCCAACGAGTGACCGGCATTCGGGCCACCCTGGAAACGGGCCACCACGTCATAATCCGGCGTCACCACGTCCACAATCTTACCTTTCCCCTCATCGCCCCACTGCAAACCAAGCAGAATATCAATTTTATTCATACTGACCTTGTTTTTATTTACGCTGCAAAAATATAAAAAAGGTTTGGACATACGGTGATATATCTGCACCTTTTTTGTACTTTTGCGACCTCAACTTTTTTTAATTAAAATTGGAATAATGAAAAAATTTGTATCTATTCTTTTATGTCTTTGTCTGATTGGAGTTTACAATGCATCAGCATCCGATGAAGGCCGTGACAAGCCCAAAGACCCGAAGCCAAAGAAAGAGAAAAAAGAAAAAAGCGAAATCCGCACGGGTTGGACATTCGGCATTCTGCCGAGCGTGGCCTTTGATGCCGACAGGGGTTTCCAATACGGCGTGCTGGCTAACGTGTATGACTTCGGCGATGGTTCCATTTATCCCGAATATTTCCACTCCCTCTATTTCGAAGCCGCCTACACCACCAAGCGGTCGGGCTTATTCCGTTTCGCCTACGACTCCAAGAAGCTCATCCCGAACCATCGTCTGAAAATCGACCTGTCGTACCTGCCTGATGCATTGTGCGACTTCTACGGCTTCAACGGATACCAGACGGTATATAATAGCGGATGGGGCAAGAAAAAGGCCGACGACTACATCAGCCGGGCCTTCTACAAATCGAAGCGAGACCTCATCCGTTTTGCGGCCGACATTGACGGCACGATCGGTGGCAACTGGCTGTGGAACGCCGGCATCGGTTTCTTAGGTTACCAGATCGACCATGTGAACCTCGCCATGATCAACAAAGGCAAGAAGCCGGAGAACATGCTGCCGGAGGTGGACGGTCTTTATGAGAAATACACGAAATGGGGCATCCTCGCCCCCAACGAAGCCAACGGTGGATGGCATCCCTACCTGCGCGGCGGCCTTTCGTACGACAGCCGTGACCGCCAGCAGAACACCCGCAAAGGTATGCACGCCGAGATTTTCTGGACCTACAACGCAGCCTTCGGCGAGGACAAGGAGTTCAACAACCTGATGTTCAACGCCAGTTTCAAACATTTTGTGCCTGTCTATCAAGACTACATCACCTTCGCCTACCGCGTAGCCACCCAGCTGACCGTGGCCGGCAACTCGCCGTTCTACCTCAGCAACTATTACAACAACTTATTTATCCAAAGGGTTTTATACGAAGGATTGGGCGGTGCTAACACGCTGCGCGGCATTATGCGCAACCGCATTACCGCACCCGGATATGCTTTCGCCAACGTGGAGTTCCGCTTCAAGATCTGCAAATTCGACATCGGCAAGGAGCATTTCTTCTTCGGTGTCAACCCCTTCTTCGATGCCGGCATGATCCTCCAACGCTATCGCATGGATGAAAACGCTATCCGCTCCTCCATCGCCGAAAACGACCCCGAATTCGACATGAACGATCTGGACAAGTACATTCTTTTCGGCAAGGATGCCCAAGTGTATCGCCCTCATCTTTCCGCCGGTATAGGTCTTAAACTGATGATGAACGACAACTTCGTGCTCTCCGTGGACTGGGCCGCCCCGTTCGACAAACGCGACAACGGCAGTCTTGCCAACTTCTACGTGAAAATGGGCTACATGTTCTAACCAATCTGTTATTTCCAAGAAAGTTTCAGTTCTCCTTTTATGATAGTCTATTGGAATCATTCGTTAAAAGATCACAATACATTTAGCATAGACGTGCGGTGTACGCAGTTCTTTGTCATGGATCAGCTTGACGATAGGCATATCCTGCAGAAGGAGAAAATCTTTGCCTCCCCTCACTACATCCTCGGCGGTGGCAGCAACGTCCTGTTTACAAAAGATTTCGCGGGCACCATCATACATCCGGCATTCAAGGGCATTGAGGTGATGGAGGATTCCGACCAGAGCCGCCTGATCCGCGTGGCCGCCGGCGAAGAGTGGGACGATGTAATCAACTACTGCCTCCGCAACCGGCTGTACGGACTGGAAAACCTCATCGGCATCCCCGGCTGCGCGGGCAGCGCCCCCGTGCAGAATATCGGCGCGTATGGTGTGGAAGCCAAAGACTGCATCGAACGCGTGGAGGGCTTCCTCACCGACAATATGCAACCGTTCACCCTATCGGCTGAAGAGTGCTGCTTCGGATATCGGAATTCCATCTTCAAAAAAAAGCTGAAGGGAAAATGCCTCATCACCCACGTCTGGTTTCGACTCTCCAAAACAGAACACTACACACTGACCTACAAAGCGTTGTCTGATGAGATGGCCCAACAGAATCTTTCTTTGGAAACCATCACGCAAAGCATCCTCCGCATACGCAACAGCAAACTGCCCGACATTCGCAAAATCGGTTGTGCAGGCAGCTTCTTCAAAAACCCTGTCATCACGGAAGAACGATTCCAAAAATTGCAGGCCCAGCATCCCGACCTTGTCTCCCACCCTGCCCCAGGCAAGAAAGTGAAATTGTCTGCTGGTCAGCTGATTGAAAAGGCCGGATGGAAAGGCAAACGCACCGGTGATGCCGGCATCTACCCCCTACAGGCCCTTGTACTCGTCAACTACGGAGGAGCCTCCCCTGAAGAAATCCAGCATCTGTACAAACAGGTGTATTCGGATGTGAGAAAAATGTTCAACATACGCCTAACCCCTGAAGTCAACATCCTGTAATGAAACATTCTATCCGACTGATTCTGCTGATTGCCATCCTTGTTCCCCTCTGCTGCGGGTGCGACTGGTCTCACAAACCCAAATTCGACGAGGCATTGCTGGCGGGCTATTGGATCGAGGGCACCGTACACGAGTACTATAACGCCAACGGCACCGGCTATACCTGGGACACCGCCGATGACGTGACCGAAGAGGAGGCGCAACCCTTTACCTGGACGCTGGACGGTGCCACACTGACACAGAACCACAAGATGACCATGGGAGGTATCGTGCCCAAGACCTACACCGTCACCAAGCTGACCGCCTCTACACTCATGTATCACGACAATTTCGGGACTTTCCACTCCTTCATCAAGCAGTAAAACCATGCGTAAAGGCATCAAAATCACACTCATAACCCTCGTTTCGCTCCTCGGTCTTCTGGTGGCGGGCATCGGTATTGTGCTGCTGACCGTCTTTTCGCCCGCGCGCCTGACAAAAATCGTCAACCAGGAAGCCCCCAACTGGCTCACCTGCGATTTTCATCTGGACAGGGCAGAACTCACCTTTTTCAAGTCGTTCCCCCATCTCGGCATCGACATTCAGGATGTAACGCTCATCAACCGCATGTTCGGGGCACCTACTGACACGCTTCTACATGTGGACCATTGTGTGGCATCCCTCAACGTTCGCAAACTGATGCGTGACAAACACGTTGAAGTCAATGAGTTCCTGGTCAAAAACGGGCAACTGAACATCTTCACCAACAATTTGGGCCAATCCAACCTCAACATCCTCAAACCTTTTAACAAAGACACCACGGATACCACCTCATATTCCTTTCATCTGCAAAAGGTGGAAACCCAGAATGTGGATCTTCGCTATATCAATATAGCCTCCGGCCTTGTGGCCGACGTGGACAACGTGAACCTGACGGCCAACGGCTCCTGGAACGACCCTGACGCCGAAGGTAAAATAAAACTCCTGACCGACCAACTCGTTTTCAAGACTTTACACGACAAAAAAATCGTAGCAAAATACGACCAGCTGGATGGGGCTTTTGAGGGCTCTCTGAACGATTTGGACCGTTTGGAGGGAACGCTGGACCTCACGTTGGACAAAGCATCCTTCTCAATGGACACCGATGTCTATTTGGATCAACAGGACATAACGTTGCATTCCGACATGAAAGCCGCTTTGGCTGATCAGACCTTGCAGCTGCAAAACACCCAACTCTCATTAGACCGATACAAACTGGCATTAGAGGGTTCCGCCAGCCGCGACACGGCCGCCAATGACCTTGCCCTGAATCTCAATTATGAAACAGGCAATTGGCCCCTACACGACGTGCTGGAGCTAATCCCCCGCGCAATCATAGGCAACGCTTTGTACGATTTGTCTTTAGACGGTCTCGTACACCTGACGGGACAAGTCAAGGGGCACCTCAACGAACGGCAGTCCCCCATCATCACTACGGATGTCAATCTGGTTAACGGATCCTTTGCCAAGAAAGATTTCCCTCTCGAATTTCAAAAGATTAATTCCACTTTCCATCTTGACTTGAACCCTAACGACAAGACATCAGTACAAGTCAAACAGCTGAACGCCTATACGGGACGCAATTATCTGACCGCTACGGGCTCGATTCAGGATTTGCTGGGTGAAATGCTCTTCGACCTGGCACTGACGGGCGATTTGCACGTGGAGGATTTTCTGAATATGCTCCCGGATAAGCTCGCTCACAGTTCCGGCAAGGCCAAAGCCGCCCTCAATGTCAAGTGCAATTACGACCAGGTAGCCCGTCTGGCCATTGACCAGTGGGTGGCGGACGGCACCTTCGATTTCACGCAACTGAATCTGGCCTACGGAGATTCGATGTTCATCACCTCCCCCGCCCTGAACCTGAAATTTTTCTTCCCCGTCAAACAAAAGCCCTACAAAATCGGAGAATGGATTTACACTCAGATTCAAGCGCCCAAACTCCAGGTGCGCCAAGTCGGGTCCATGGATATCGCAGCCAACGACGCACATTTGGATGGTTATCTGAACAACCTGACAGACAGCACCCTACCGTTGAAGTTAGGGGTTAAATATAACATGGGGACCGTCAAGGTGAAAACGGACTCGCTGATGGCCGACCTCACCCAACCGTCCGGCACCTTCGTCATGCCCGACAATAACCAGATGAAGCTTGACTATTCCGGCAGCGCGATTTCCGCCGATTTGGGTTCCGGCCTACTGGTGAAGAGCAGAGCCCTCACGCTGAATGCCGCCACCCATTATAACCCCAAGGGTAGCAATACCTTGATGCAGTGGAATCCCACTGCCAAACTCTCTCTCCACAACGGGGTGGTGACCGTGCCGGCGATAGAATACCCGCTGGAACTGCCGAAGCTGGTGGCCGACATCAACCCCAAGCAATGCAACATCACCAAAGGCGACGGAAAACTCGGCAACTCCGACTTCTCGCTCAGTGGCAAGATCTCCCAAATTGACGATTATTTCAACGGTAAGGATCTGATGAAAGGTACATTGGAGTTCACCTCCGACTACATCGACCTGAACCAGATTATGGACATGTTCAGCGGCTTGGGTGTTTCGGATTCTGTGATGGCCGAAAAGCCAGAAAATTCGCAGAAAGACCCATTCATGGTGCCTTACGGCATGAACATCCGCATGAACACTCACATCAAGAAGGCCCTTTACGAGGACACCTACTTCCGCAACATCGGCGGGTTCCTCGATTTGAAGGATGGCACGCTCGTGCTGGAGGAGATGGCCGTCACGCATGACGCCGCCCGCATGCAGCTCACCGCCATGTACCAGTCGCCGCGCAAAAACCATCTCTTCCTCGGGCTGGACTTCCACCTCTTGGACATCAAAATTGACCAACTCATCGCTCTGATTCCCGAAGTGGACACCATCCTGCCCATGCTGAAGTCGTTTGCCGGCAACGCCGAGTTCCATTTCGCCATTGAAACCAACCTCAAATCCAACTACGACCTCAAATATTCCACCCTGCGTGGTGCCGCCGCCATCAACGGGCAAAATCTGGTGGTCTTGGATCAGGAGACCTTTGGCAACATCGCAAAGAAACTGAGATTCAAGAAAAACACACCGAACCGCATCGACAGCCTGTCGGCGGAGATGACCATCTTCAAAAACGAGATTGATGTATATCCCTTCCTGGTTTCTATTGACAAATACCAGGCCATTCTCTCCGGACGGCACAATTTGAATATGGACTACCAATACAACATCTCGCTGATAAAACCCATCCGGCTCGGGTTGGACATCATCGGCACCGACAAGCGGCGTTTCAAACTGGGGAAGGCCAAATACGCCACCCTGTTCCGTCCCGAGCGGCAGAATGTGGTGGAACAGAACGTAATGCAGCTGAAGACCCGTATTCATGAAGCCCTGAAAGCCAATGTGAAACCGCCGTCCGCCGAATGATTTTCATTCCAGACACAAACCTTCACAATATTATTTTGCTTTCTCCAAAAAAAAGTGTACCTTTGCCCTCGCAAAAAAAGGACATCCTTATGCTTGATTTCTCCAAGATCCGCACCATCGATGATTTCCCGACACCCGGAATCAAATTTTATGACATCACCACGTTATTGAACGACGGGGAGGCTTATCGCTGTGTCATTGACGACATGTTGGCGGTGGCCAAAAGCATCCGTCCCGATGTCATCGTGGCGTTGGAGACGCGCGGCTTTTTCTTCGGCCCCACGCTGGCGTACCTGCTGGGCATTCCGTTTGTGCCCATCCGCAAGAAGGGCAAATTGCCCGCCGCCACCTTCTCCGAAAGCTACAATCTGGAATACGGCACCGACAGCATCGAAATCCACCAAGACGCCATCGCGGAGGGCAAACGCATCCTGCTCCTTGACGACGTGCTGGCCACGGGAGGCACCATGAGCGCCGCCGTGCGCCTGATGCACCACTTCAACCCTGCCTCCATCGATACCTTGTTCCTTATCGAACTCGTCGCCTTGGAAGGCCGGAAAAAACTTGACAATATCACGATACACAGTTTACTACAATTATAATACAAAACATAACAATCAACAAATTTAACACAATGAAGAACATAGATTGGAAAAGTCTGTCATTCGGTTATGTAAAAACCGACTACAATGTACGCTGTTATTTCAGAGACGGCAAATGGGGTGAACTGGAAGTCATGTCTGACGAATACATCCCCATGCACATGGCTGCCTCCTGTCTCCACTACGGTCAGGAAGCGTTTGAAGGCATGAAGGCTTTCAGAGGCAAAGACGGCAAGGTCCGCCTGTTCCGTTGGGAAGAGAACTGGAAACGTCTGAACAGCTCCGCCGACACCATCATGTTGGCCCCCATTCCTCAAGAGTTGTTTTTCGCCGCCCTCGAAAAGGTCATTAAGCTGAACGCCGACTATATTCCGCCTTACGGAACGGAGGGTTCCCTGTATATCCGTCCTCTGCTGATCGGTACGGGTGCCACCATCGGTGTGAAACCTGCTGACGAATACCTGTTCGTGGTGTTCGTGATGCCGGTCGGACCGTATTTCAAGGAGGGTTTCAAACCCACCAATATGCAGATTGCCAAGGATTACGACCGTGCCGCTCCGCTGGGTACCGGTCATGTGAAGGTGGGTGGCAACTACGCCGCCTCCCTCCGCGCTGGTGAAAGAGCACACCATGAGGGCTTCAGCGCCTCCATCTTCGCCGATGCCAAGACCAAGACCTACATCGATGAGGCTGGTCCCGCCAACTTCTTCGGCATTAAGGACGGCAAGTATGTGACCCCGGATTCCGGCTCCATCCTGCCCTCCATCACCAACATGAGCTTGCGCCAGATCGCCGAGGACCTCGGCCTTGTGGTGGAGCGCCGTCATGTCAGACTGGACGAAATCGGCACTTTCGAAGAAGCTGGTGCTTGCGGTACCGCCGCTGTCATCTCCCCCATCCACATGATCCAGGATCGTGAGACGGGCGAAGAGTACGTCATCGCTAAAGATGGCAAGCCCGGCCCGTGGAGCATCAAGATGCGCGAAATCCTGATGGGTATCCAATATGGCGAACTTCCCGACACGCACAACTGGTGCACCATCGTGGAATGCTAATCCGTCCGCACTCGGACGACAAAAAAAGCCCCGCGACTGCGGGGCTTTTTTTATGCGACGAACTCAAATTTCGATTTTAAAATTGTTGCAACTATTTATTTGACCAAGTCAACAATAGCCTTGAATGCCTCAGGATTATTCATCGCGAGGTCGGCGAGGGCTTTGCGGTTGAGCGCGACACCCTTCTTGGCCAGACTGCCCATAAGGACAGAGTAGGACATGCCATATTCGCGTGCACCCGCGTTGATACGGGTGATCCACAAACTTCTGAAGTTTCTCTTTTTAGCTTTTCTGTCGCGGTAGGCATATTGCTGCCCTTTTTCCCACGAATTAACTGCAACGGTCCAAACGTTTTTACGTTTGCCGAAGTACCCACGGGTACGTTTCAAAATCTTTTTTCTTCTTGCTCTTGAAGCAACATGATTTACTGATCTTGGCATAATTAAGTTCCTTTCTTTTTTACGTCAGCGGTTTAATTTTTAAACTCTTCGATAGCTGATAGTAAAGTTAATTGTTAATAAAAATGATTAGCATTTACCGAGCATCTGCAGAACGGTGCGTTCCAGATTCGGTTCGACAATGGCGCTGTAAGCCAGGTTACGTTTTCTCTTTGTAGATTTTTTGGTGAGAATGTGGCTGTGATACGCGTGATGTCTCTTGATTTTTCCGGTGCCGGTCAAAGTGAATCTTTTCTTGACAGCGGATTTCGTTTTAATTTTTGGCATTTCTTCAAATTTTTAAAGTTTATATTAAGAGCTTGTCGCATTCTATTTTTTTGTCGATTTGGGACTGATCATCATGGTCATGTTCTTGCCGAGCAGTGTCGGCAGCTGGTCCACCTTGCCCACCTCTTCGAGCTGCTGGGCGAAACGGAGCAGGAGTAACTCGCCCTGATCCTTGTAGATGATGGAACGACCCCGGAAGGTCACCATCAGCTTTACCTTGTAGCCGTCCTTCAGGAACTTGATGGCATGATTGCACTTGAAATTGAAATCATGATCGTCCGTCTGCGGACCCATGTGAATCTCCTTCACCGTGGTTTTTGCACTGTTGGCCTTGATTTCCTTTGCCTTCTTCTTCTGTTCGTAGAGGTATTTCTGGTAATCCATCACCTTGCATACCGGCGGATTGGCCTGCGGGGAAATCTCCACCAAGTCCAGCTCGTACTGGTCGGCAATGGCAAGTGCCTCTCGCAAGGAAACAATCTTGGGTTCGAAATTCTCACCCACCACGCGCACGGTCTGGGCTGTAATGTAATTGTTGATACGGTGTTGGGCTTCTTTCTTCGGGCGAGGACCGTTTTGCCTCATCCCTCTGCCTGCATTCGGTGTAATATTCAAGGCTCCTTTCTATTAAAAAATTATAATAACTTTATTTATAAATTTTTGGGGCGCAAAAATACACTTTTTTTCATTTGCTCAAATTTCCGCGTAATTTTTTTATTTTTGCAGCGTTATACGACATTATTATCTGATAATATATGGTAAGAAAAACAAACTCTTTCCCTTTCAAGTCCCTCATAACAGGCATTTTACTGACGGTTTTCGCCCTGACGACAACGGCGCAGCAGTCGGAAATCGGAGCCTTCGGCGGCATCGCCTTCTACTGCGGCGAGCTCACCGACAATATTTTCCGCCAGGTGAAACCGGCCGGCGGCCTCATATATCGTTACAATTTGTCGCCACGCTGGGCCCTGAAGGCCGACATCATCTTCTCCAAAGTCAGCGGCAGTGACGGGAAAACCAACGACAACTACGAGCGCAACCTGAACTTCGTCTCCCCGATTTCGGAAATCGGCGTGCAGGTGGAGCTCAACTTCTTCAAACTCTATAACGCCACGGGCAAGAACCACTTCACTCCATACATCTTCGCCGGAATTGCCCTGTTCTCCTTCAACCCGCAGGACTCTCTGCCGGGGTCGCCGCTGTACAATCTGCAGAGCCTCGGCACCGAAGGCCAGGGACTGGAAGGCCAGAAAAAGAAATACTCGCTCACCAACGTGGCCATCCCGTTCGGCATCGGCATCAAAGCCACCCTGGGAAGACATATCGCCATCGGGGCCGAATGGGGAATGCGCTATACCTTCACCGACTATCTGGATGATGTGGGCGGCGTCTATTACGATAACGACATACTGCGCGAACAGCGGGGCGACATCGCCGCCAACCTGGCCGACCGCCGCGTGCCCACTCCCGAACACCCCGACCTGATCCACGAGGACAACGGCGTGCAACGCGGCGTCTCTACCACCAAAGACTGGTACTCCTTTGTCGGACTGACCTTTACAGTGAAGTTCGGCAATGAGAGCAAGACCTGCGACCTCAAAAATCCGCGTAAGAAAAGACACTGACTATGAGCCATACTGATAAAAAAACACCCACCCATATCGCCATCATCATGGATGGCAACGGACGATGGGCTCAGCAACAGGGCCACGAACGCACCTTCGGACACCAGAACGGCGTGGAAGCCGTACGCAGCGTCATCGAAGGCGCCGGCGAAATGGGTATCCGATACCTCACCCTCTACGCCTTTTCCACCGAAAACTGGAACCGCCCCAAAGAAGAGGTTGAGATGCTGATGACCCTGCTGGTGCATTCCATCCACAACGAACTGGAACGCCTGATGGCCAACCATGTGCGCCTCATGATGACTGGCCGCATCAACGACCTGCCCGATGCCTGCCGCAACGCACTGGAGGACGCCATCCACCAGACCGCCGGCAACGACGGACTGACCGTCATCCTCGCCCTCAGCTACAGCGGCCGTACCGAACTCACCGACGCCGTCCGGAAAATCGCCTCCGACTGCGCCAAAGGTCTCCGCAATGCTGACGATATTATGGCAGATGACATCCAACATGCTCTGTATCACCCGAATATTCCCGACCCCGACATCCTGATCCGCACTGGTGGAGAATGCCGCGTAAGCAACTTCCTCCTATGGGAAATCGCCTACACCGAACTTTTCTTCTCCCCCATCATGTGGCCCGACTTCCGCAAAACACATTTGGCGGAAATCATCAACGCATACCAAAACCGGGAACGGCGCTATGGAAAAATAGGCGAACAAGTTCGGGAACATTAATATTTTGCGTATCTTTGCCGACTTTTTCCACCCACAGACAATGACCGTTTTTAAACGCTTCTTGCAACTTCTGATTCTGGCCTCCGCACTCCTTTGCGGACAGGCTTATGGTCAGGTTGTAGTCGGTGGCGACCAACCCGACAGCCCTGTGAAAGTGGACTATTCCAACCCAAAAGAGTACGAAATCGGCGGCATCACCTCTTCCGGCACCGCGCCTCTGGATGCCCGTCTGCTCTCCTTCCACGTGGGTGACATCATCAAAATCCCCGGGGAGCAAATCTCTAAAAGCGTTAAATCCCTTTGGAGAACAGGCCTTTACGACGATGTGGAGATCACCGTCACCCGCATCAACGGGAATGTGGCCTTCTTGGATGTGCGTCTGGAAGACCGCGCCCGCCTCCTATCCTTCGGTTTCAAAGGAACCACCAAGTCCGAAGAGAATGACCTGCGGGAAAAACTCAACATCTCCCAAGGCAACATCATCAACGACAACATGAAGACCACTTGCGTCAACATCATACGCAAGTACTATGTGGATAAGGGCTTCTACAGTTGTGATGTCTCCGTGCAGGAAATTCCGGATGAGAAGATCAAAAACGCCCGAAGCATCCTTTTCGATATTCATAAGGCAAAAAAAGTGAAGATTGCCAAAATCAACATCAACGGCAACGAGGGCGTAACCAATGCCATCCTTCTGCGCTCGATGAAGGAGACCAAAGAGAGATTCCTCTTCATGCCCATGTACAAGGCTGACACCGCCATCGCATACACCCTCAAGCACAAAGGATATTACCAGTCAAAAGATATGTTCGAACATCTGGACGACTATTTCTCCGACCGTGTGAAACTCCGCATCTTCAAGAAATCCAAGTTCATCCGTGATTCCTACGAGAAAGACAAAGTCAACCTCATCAACAAATACAATGAGCTGGGTTACCGCGATGCCGTTATCGTGCGCGACACCTACTATGTGAAAAACAACGACATACACATTGACATTGATGTCAACGAAGGTCCGAGATATTATTTCCGCAACATCACCTTTGTGGGCAACACCATATATCCCACCTCATTGCTGCAACAGCTGCTCGGCATCAGCAAGGGCGATGTCTATAACCAGACCTTACTCACCAAAAACCTTACCATGAAGGAGGACGGCGATGACCTCGCCTCGTTGTACATGAACAACGGTTATCTGTTTTTCAACGCTAATCCGGTGGAGGTTGCCGTTGAAAACGACTCCATTGACATTGAAATCCGTATCCGCGAGGGCAAGCAGGCCCGTTATAACAAGATTACCATCTCGGGCAACACGAAGACGAACGACAACGTCATCATGCGCGAAATCACCACCATTCCGGGCAAGCTGTTCAATCGGGCCGACATCATCCGTACCCAGCAGGTACTCATGTCGTTAGGCTATTTCAACCAGGAGAAGATGGATGTGCAGCCCAAACCGAATGAGGCGGACGGAACCGTGGACATCAACTATGTGGTGGAAGAGACCTCCTCGGACCAGCTCTCCCTGAGTGCCGGTTACGGTGCCACCGGCTTTGTCATCACCGCCGGTATCGCCTTCAACAACTTCTCCACCAAGAAATTGTTCAAAAAAGAGGCTTGGACCCCCATTCCGGGCGGCGACGGGCAGCGTCTTTCCCTCAACGTCTCCACCAACGGTTCCTGGTACCAATACTACAACCTCTCCTTCACCGAACCCTGGTTGGGTGGCAAGAAACCTAACGCCCTAACCTTTGGCGTTTATTTCCAAAAACAGACCAACAACCATAAGAAAAACGACGACTCGTACCGCGCCAGCAGCATCGCCGGAGCATCCCTGTCGTTAGCCAGTCAGCTCAAATGGCCCGACGACTATTTCCAGATGTCGCACACGATCTCATACGAATACTACAAAGTGAAAAACTGGGCGGGCTACTATTTCTTCACTAACGGCTACGCCAACAGTTTGAGTTACATATTCACGCTGTCGCGCAACTCCGTCAACGCGCCCATTTACCCGCGCGAAGGCTCCAGCCTCTCGTTCAGCGTTCAGGTCACCCCGCCTTACTCTCTGTTCTCCCGTAAGGATTACACCACCGTCACCGATCAGGAGAAATTCAAGTGGATGGAGTTTCACAAATGGAAGTTCAACGCCTCCTGGTTCACACGCATTGTGCAGAATCTGGTGCTGAACGTGCGCCTCAAGATGGGCTTCATGGGGTGTTATAACCAAGATATCGGCATCACCCCGTTCGGGCGCTTCTACCTTGGCGGTGACGGACTTTCCACGTACGCATATGACGGCCGCGAGGTGATCGGTATGCGCGGATACGACGACGAGGTTCTGTCGCCCTACATCGACGGTTCCTCCGTAGGTGCCAGCATCTACCACAAGTTCACCGCCGAGCTCCGCTACCCCATCTCCCTGAACCCGTCGGCCACCGTCTATGTGCTCGCCTTCGTGGAGGCCGGAAAGGGCTGGATTGACAAACGGCAATACAACCCGTTCAACCTGTACAAGTCTGCCGGTCTGGGTGTGCGCGTCTATCTGCCGATGTTCGGCCTGCTCGGCTTCGATTGGGGCTACGGCTTCGACCCCGTGCCCGGCAGGAGCTCCTCCAGCTGGGGCAGCCACTTCCACATCTCCATCAACCAATCTATCGATTAAACTTATGCTGAAACAATAAATCCAACGCCCATTCGTTTGCAAAACCAAAATTCCAAAAAAATGAAAAAAATAATACTCTCCACCCTGATGTTAATGCTGGCGCTGACCGGATTCTGTCAGAAATACGCCTACATCAATTCCGAATACATCCTTTCCAAACTGTCGGAGTACAAAGAGGCCCAGGCGGAATTGGACCGCGTGGCCGTTCTGTGGCAGAAAGAGATAGAGGCCAAATTCGCCGCCATCGACTCCATGTACAAGAAATACCAAGTGGAGGCCATCACCATGCCCGACCAGATCAAGAAAAACCGTGAAGAGGCCATCATCGCCCAAGAAAAAGCCGCCAAGGATCTGCAAAAGAAGCGCTTCGGCCAGAACGGCGACCTTTTCAAGAAACGGGAGGAACTGGTGAAACCCATCCAGGACCGCGTCATCAGCACCATCAACGACTACGCCAAGGAAAAAGGCTATGCTTTTGTGTTTGACACCGCCGGTGAGATGACAATCATCTACGCCGACCCCAAATGGGACATCAACGATGTCATCCTGCAAAAGTTAGGAGTCTCAGCATCGTCCGACATGGATGATTAATATAATATGTAAAACACTAATACTCAAAAAAACTGTTCAATGAAAAAAATCTTATTGCTTATAGCAGCTGTTGCCATGTTCTCCGTCAACGTGGCCGACGCCCAGAAATACGGGCACGTCAATTCCGGGGACATCTTGGAAGTGATGCCGGGAATTGACTCCCTGCAAATCAAACTGACCGCCTTTCAGGCTGATTTACAGACCATGTACGAAAGCATGATGACCGAATATCAGCAGAAGAAGGACAAATTCGACCGTGAGGTGGGCACCATGTCCTCCGCCGTCCGTCAGGTGCGGGAGAAGGAGTTGCAAGACCTTGGCACGCGCATTCAGGAATTTCAGTCCAACGCTCAGCAAGATCTGGAAGACAAACAATACGAGCTGGCCAAACCGTACCAGGATGCCATCCAGAATGCCATCAACAAGGTGGCGAAAGAACATGGCTATGCCTACATCTTCGACACTAAAATACTGCTTTACTATGGCAATGGAGATGACATCACCCCGTTGGTCAAGAAAGAGTTAGGCATCAAATAAGGAGGAACGGATATGAAGAAACTGATTATCATCGTTTGCCTGCTGGCCGGCATTGCCACCGGTTTTGCCCAAAAGGCGAAATTCGGGCATGTGGACTATGCTGCCATCATGAAAGAGATGCCCGGCATTGACACCGCACAAACCAGGCTGGCTGATTTCCAGCAGGAGTTGGAAGAGACCGGACAGGCCATGGTAAACGAATTCAAGGAAAAAGAGGCCAAATACACGCAACTGGCCACATCGGGAGCCTCCGCCGCCATCCTGAAAGTCCGCGAGGATGAAATCACCAAGCTGTATGCCCGCCTGCAGGAGTTTGTGGCCAACAGCGAGGCCGAGCTTCAAGCCAAACAGGTGGAGCTGTTGAAACCCTTCCAGTCCAAACTGTTGGATGCCATCAAAGTGGTGGCCGAAAAGGGAACCTACACGTATGTGTTTGACATCTCCACACTGGCATTCTATGCCGACAGCGACGACCTGACCTCGGCCGTCCGCACACAACTCGGCATCAAATAACCCCTTGTTCAATGCAACAAAAAAGGCGCGGTGAATACCGCGCCTTTTTTATTCTACCATTGTTTCAATTACTCCAAGCTGATAGCCTCGCAAGGACATACGTCAGCACAAGCGCCGCATTCGATGCAGAGATCAGGATTGATGGAATAAGGAGTGCCTTCGGAGATAGCCTCTTGAGGGCATTCGCCTGCGCAAGTACCACAGGATGCGCAGAGATCAGGATTGATTTTGTAAGCCATTTTTTTATAAATTTTGTTGTTGTTTTTCGGCGGCAAAAATACACTTTTTATTGATATTTCAACTTATTCCGATTACATTTATAAAGAGGGGTTTTTAATCGTGTAACCACCTGTTTTCCAATTACCTTGATATTCCACAAAATCCATATCCTTCAATTTTTTAATGTAACGCTCCACCGATCCCTTGGCAAAACCCGTGCCAGTGACAATCTGACAGACCTTGCAGTTCGGATGGGATTCGATGAACTGATAGATGGCATCCAACTTCTTATGTTTGACGAATATATCCTCCAAAGAGGTTTCGTCATGCGTGTCCGACAGGTCGGAAAAATCCTCCTCGTTCTCCGTCTCCCTCAAATCAACTCCCAACTGACTGAATTTTTCCGCCACAATATCTTTCCGGAGGGATGAGACAGGCAGCACCAGGCTTTTCCCCCGCTCTAATTCCCCAACGAACACACCGTGACCATTATAGGCATCCACATAGTTCAGGTTGACCAAATGGCATCTGGAAACACGAAGAAACTGATCCTCTCCTAAAAACTCCTCCATATTCTTCATGGAATCAAAACGATAGTATTTTTCACCAGATATCATAAAGATATTGGCCATATTCTGATTCTGCTCACAATACAGTATATCCTGTAGTTTGACATACACAATCTCATTCTTAAAGTTCCGGACATCCATGTACTGGATTTGTGCTTTCAGTGCCAGAGCCTTCTTCCGGGCAAGAGACAACTCCCGCAACAGCACCGTGATGAAAAACACGAAGGAGTAGAGACCCAGATTCCGGAACAAGACCAACAGGCTGAATGTCATAATCATATCCGAGGCCGGTCGCGAAAAATATTGTAGGGATTGTTGGATATTCGGGAACACCAGAAACATCTCTCCGGAAGTCAGAAGCAATACCAAAACGGCAGATAGCAGCCAAAACCAACGGAAACGATTGCGGAAATACAACTTTGGAATCAACACCAGTTGCTCAATAAGAAGGACTAACACAACAAACGCCCCAACCAGATATTCCTTATACATGGCCGAACAGGCACCCGGACGGATAAAACAATTGCGACCAAAGAAAATGATGATAGCGATATAAAAAAGGGCAAATAAAACGACTGTTATGTTTCGACTTGTATTTTCCATTCTTTTTATGCGGTGTGAACCATATATTTACAGCCGCAAAAATATAAAAATAATTCGAGAAAGCACTACACCGTCACTCTTTCACCACCCTTTTCACCACCGCGCCGCTGTCCGTTTCCACGCGCAGCACATACACGCCCGCGCACAACTCATGAACGTCAAACTCCGCCATGCTGGCATTCACATTCACCGTTTTCAACAGCTTCCCATATACGTCGTAAAGCCGTATCCGGTAAATGGTGGATTGTGAGCTGTGAATGGAGAACTGGCCGTTGTTCGGGTTGGGGAAAATCCTCACATCGTCCAATCCTGTGCCGGCAGTGCTAGCACCCAGCGAAAGCGACTTCGGAGGGTCCATGTCCGGGGTGTCCGCCGTGCTGTCCCCCTCCGTTTTGATGGGCTCCGGGTCAACGATGGTGCCTATGGTGTCCCACGAGAAGAAGCAGCCACCAGAAGTTGCCCCATAATGCTGGGTCACACTCCCATAAATCAGCGACGGGTCGAGGCCAACCGTGCTGTTGTAGTAGTTTATGTTCTGCGGGCCGGCATTGTAGATACCGTAGTTTGTGATGCCCGTGAAGGAG
>JAIKYR010000162.1 GCA_024682995.1 Bacteroidales bacterium
TGCTGGCTTCGCCCCTCTCCTTCCTCATCATGCTGCTCTATATCCCCCTCATCGCCAAGCGCATCCGCAACGAAGAAACCGTTCTGGAACAAGGCCTGGAGGGCTATAGTGAATATAAGCAACGGGTGAAATACAAAGTTATTCCATATATCTGGTAACCCTATGACCGACATCATGACCCCCGCGCAACGCCACCGCTGCATGTCGCACATCCGTAGTCGCAACACCAAGCTTGAGCTTAAGGTGCGGCAGTGGCTCTGGAATCACGGCTACCGCTACCGCCTCTGCGTGAAAGGCGTGCCCGGCAAACCCGACATCGTGATGCGCAAATACCGCACCGCCATTTTCGTGAACGGGTGCTTCTGGCATGGACACGATATTCAGGTTATAGGGAATAGGGAACAGGGTTCAGTTGAAAATTCAGCATGCTGCAAGATTCCAAAGACGAATAGAGAATTTTGGATCAACAAGATTCTACGCAATCAGGAACGGGATCAACAGAATTATCAGATTCTCCAAGATAATGGGTGGCAGGTGATTGTGCTCTGGGAGTGCCAGCTGAAAGCCAACCTGCTCGAAGACACCATGCGCCAAGTGGAGGTTGCGCTCCAGGACAATTACCTCCGCACTTTCAGCAATAAAGCCAAAACCTACATCCTGGTGGACGAGGAAAACCTGCCCATGGCCGCAGAAGACAACATTGAGTACAATTAGACAATCCACACTACTATGAACCACAAACACGTCGTAGCTGCTATCATTCACGATTCCGAAAATCGTATCTTTGCCACCCAAAGAGGAAGCGGAGATTGGAAAGACTGGTGGGAGTTTCCCGGTGGAAAAATCGAACCCGGGGAAACACCCGAACAAGCCCTGAAGCGCGAAATTTGGGAAGAACTGGAAACTCGCATCGTCATCGAAAATCTGGTGACAACTGTGGAATGGGATTATCCCAAATTTCACCTGACAATGCACTGCTACTGGTGCCACGTGGAGAGCGGCGAACTGGTTCTGAAGGAACATGAGGCCGCCCGCTGGCTGAACCACAATGAATTAGACAGTGTGCAATGGCTGCCGGCAGATGTAGAAGTTTTGGAGAAAATCAAGCAAGACAATAGGAAACATTGAAATATTTCCCTGAGCAGCCCCGTCAGGGGCAAGAGCTTGGTAGCCAGGGGTAAGGCGTGAGGAACGAGCGCCGCAACCCCTGGAAACAGGATCGAAAAAGAACGAAAAAAAATAATTATGGAAAAGAAACGCACAACACCAGAGTATATCACGGAATTGAAGCCGGACGAGATTTTCGTCTTCGGCAGCAACCTGCAAGGAATGCATGGCGGCGGGGCGGCCCGCATTGCCTACCAAAAGTTCGGAGCCATCATGGGACAGGGTGTGGGATTGCAAGGTCATAGCTACGGCATCCCGACCATGCAAGGCGGTGTGGAAACCATCCGCCCGTATGTGGACGGGTTCATCGCATTTGCCAAAGAACATCCGGAGCTGACCTTTCTCGTGACTCGCATTGGATGCGGCATCGCGGGATTTACCGACGATGAAATTGCCCCACTGTTCGCACAGGCACACGAAGTGGAGAATATCGTGCTGCCAGAAGGATGGTAACAATTGAAAAAACAGTGTTTTTTAGAAATGTTCTATAATCAAATAAAATAAAAAACAATGAAAAAACTTATCATGATCACCCTCGCCGCCCTGTTGCTTGCGGCATGTACTGATTCCCAAAAACAACTGCAGAAACGCGCTGCCGAATTGTGCCAATATATCCCTGACCACGAGCTGCTGGAGCAGTCCAAAGATTACATGACGGCCGATTTCTACGCAGTGCTGGATACTATGTTCAACCAGCTGCCCGAATTCGAGGCCATGGACCACGAATGGCTTTACTATTTCGTGACCGGCAACGGAGGCACCATTGCCGATTATGATGTAACTGGTGTGGAGAAAACCGACAAAAACCATGCAGTCGCCACTATCAAAGTGCGCCAGAAATGGGAGGATGGCTCGTTCGATGAAAACTCTGACGTAGAGGAACATAAGCTCTATATGGAGAAGGTGGGCAACCAATGGCTGATATCCGACTTCGATGAGCACAAGGCCGACTGCATCCGCCATATCGCCATCAACAAAAAGGAACAGGTGGTGCGCAACGCCATCAGCGACTATCTGGTGAACGAAATTGGCGAGAACTACCAGAAAGGCGAACTCTGCATTCCTATGATGATCATGGTACATGAGGAGGACGAACTCTTCATGGGTGACTTCTGGGTGTACTGGTACGACAAATCCGACGACACGCTGAAGTGCGTCTCCGGCGGCAACCACGCGGGCACGATGACATTGAAGAAGGAGGGCGACCAGTACAAGGTGGTCTCCTTCGAGCAGACCGTTGACGGAGCCGGCAACGAGGCCAGCGCCCAACGCATCTTCGGCAGCTATTTCGACATCTACCAGAATATCCACTCCAACGACAAGGTCCGCGAAGCCGTCCGTCAGGAGCAGTTGCGCGAATATGTGAAAAAACACAACCTCAACGTCAAATACTACCAAGACTACGGCTGGCCTGCCGTGGAACTGTAAGGTTGCCATTTCATAACTATGAACCCCATCGCGATTTATGCCTTGACCTCCGCGTTGCACGACCCGCAGTCCGTGGCGGCACTTACTGAAACGTTCCTTTCCAGTCTGCATATTTCCTACGACTGGAAAGGCGATGACTTCACTGATTATGGAAGTCACGATCTCAACCTGATTTACGTGCGTACGGGCGGCACCGAAGGCATCTTCCAACAGCTTTTGCCTCAGCTTGTTGCTAAGTCTGCAAAGCCGTTTTATATCTTGGCTTCCGACAAGAGCAACTCTTTGGCCGCCTCTATGGAGATTCTCTCCTTCCTGCAACAACAAGGACTCCAAGGCGAGATCCTGCACGGCAATGCAGACTACGTCTCCGAAAGAATTTCTTTGCTTTCCAAGGTGGAAGCGGCCTGGAAAAGTCTGCAACACTGCCGTCTCGGTATCATCGGAAACCCGTCCGACTGGTTGATTTCCAGCAATGTGGATGCCGAAATCGTCTGCCAGAAATTGGGCGTGGAACTGGTTTCCATCCCAATGAAGGAACTGTTTGGGACTTTGGAACAGATTCCAAATCAACCTGTGGAAGAGAAGAGTGATGTACCATCTATCCAAGAAGCCCTGCCGAAGGCTACCCGTATCTATGCAGCCTTGAAATCAATCGTACAAAAACATGATTTGCAAGGATTTACGCTTCGTTGTTTTGATTTATTGGATACCATCCATAACACTGGTTGCTGGGCTTTGGCGAAACTGAATGCCGAAGGGTATGTGGCAGGCTGCGAGGGCGATGTGCCCACGATGCTAACCATGATGACGGCCCGTGCTTTGCTCGGCACCTCGGGGTTCCAATGCAACCCCGCCTCCATCAATCCGGAGACGGGCGAAATCCTCTTTGCCCACTGCACCATCCCATTCGATATGGTGCAACACTACGAACTGGACACCCACTACGAATCCGGCATTGGCGTGGGCATCCGCGGACACGTGCAGGAGGGACCTGTCACCATCCTGAAACTGTCTGGGGATATGTCGCGCTACTTTGTCGCAGAAGGCGAACTGATTCAGAACCAAGCCAATCCAAACCTTTGCCGCACGCAATTGTTGGTGCGATTGAAGGACCCTAAACAAACGGAATACTTTTTGACCCATCCTATTGGGAATCATCATGTTATCACAATTGGGCACCATGCTGATGTATTGAAAGCCTTGTGGCGGAGGTGTTCCATAAGTTGTTAAATTGCGAAAGCTATGACAGACCGCCTCACCCCCGCACAACGTCATCGTTGCATGTCGCACATCCGCAGCAAGAACACTAAGCCTGAACTGAAAGTCCGCCATTGGCTGTGGCGGCACGGCTACCGCTACCGTCTCAACGTGAAAGGTGTGCCTGGCAAACCCGACATTGTGATGCGGAAGTACCGCACGGCCATTTTCGTGAACGGGTGTTTTTGGCATGGACACAATGTAGAGGTGCGCCATAGCACATCTCTACAAATCGCAAATTCCGAATGTTGCAAAATCCCCAAAACCAACCGCGATTTTTGGGTGAACAAAATCCGGTGCAACCAGGAACGCGACCAGAGGAGCTATAAGGTGTTGCAAGAGAACGGTTGGCAGGTGCTGGTGATTTGGGAGTGCCAGCTGAAACCCGCTTTCATAGAGCAGACAATGTGCCAGGTGGAGGTCTTGCTCCAGGAATACTATCTCCAGACATTCAGCCGCAAGGCAAAAGCCTATATTCATCTTGAGGAGGATATGCCGATGGCGGCAGAGGAGCTGGCAGAATATGGGGTGGAATAAAAAAATCAGCGGATACTCATCGTAATCCGCTGATCCTTGTTTACTTCGGGCGGCAGGTCGGATTCGAACCGACGACCCACGGAACCACAATCCGGTACTCTAACCAACTGAGCTACAACCGCCATTTGGGTGTCTCAAAAAGACGGCGCAAAAATACATTTTTTTTGAATATGTTCCAACAACTTCGTTTATTTTTTGTTATTCGTTTGGCACAAAGCACTATGGAAGAGTTTTGGCATCGTGGTTTTTAATAAAAAACGGTGTTGTTTCTATCTGTTTCCGGATTTTTGTGTACATTTGCCGCCATATATATTATGTGGTATGACTCGAAAAGAACGCTATTCGTATATCCTTGACTATTTTTCCCACTGTCAGCCCGATGTGGAGTCTGAACTTCATTTTGGCAATGCTTATCAGCTTTTGGTGGCCACCATTTTAGCGGCGCAATGTACCGATAAGCGTGTGAACATGGTGACGCCAGCGCTTTTTGAGCGTTATCCGGATGCACGGGCTTTGTCGGAAGCTCCTGAAGAAGATATTCTCGCGTTCGTGAAGTCGGTTTCTTATCCCAACAGCAAGGCCCATCATCTGTCGGAGATGTCCAAGATGCTGGTTCGTGATTTTCAGGGCGAGGTGCCCGCTACGATGGAGGATCTCATAAAGTTGCCTGGAGTGGGGCGCAAGACTGCCAATGTGGTGCTTGCCTTCGCGTTCGGGCAGGCGGCCATGCCCGTGGATACGCATGTGTTCCGTGTGGCTCACCGTCTCGGACTGGTGTCCGACGCCCCCACGCCGGAGGCTGTGGAACGCCAGTTGGTGCGGAATATTCCTCAAAAGTTTGTTTCCCGTGCACACCATTGGTTGCTGCTTCACGGGCGCTATGTCTGCGTGGCCCGCAAACCCAAGTGCCAAGAGTGCCCGTTTAACACGATCTGCCCGTCTGAAGAGTAATCGTTGCTCGTCTCTTTTTCCGAAATTTTTCTGAAATTTCCATTTTCTTTGTTTGTGCTCGTTTTCGAGTTCTGCGGAATTGTCGATTTTCTCCAGATTCTTGTGAAATTATAGACTCATTCTATTATTCTGGAAGAAAAGACCTTATAATACGATAAGTCCTTTGTTTTTTCAAAATTAACAATTGTTTCTTAAAAATAAAATTAAATACAAATTATATTGAAATATTTAAAATAAATTTTATTTTTGCTGCTGTAAAAATGAACGGTTATGTTAGTGAGAACTTACAGTTGTGCCCTGATGGGCGTTGCGGCCATTCAGATTGCGGTGGAGGTCAGCGTGGATGTCGGAATCGGTTTCCATCTGGTGGGGTTGCCCGACAGTGCGGTCAAAGAGAGTCAGCAGCGGATTGAGACGGCCTTGAAATTGTACAAATACCATATTCCCGGGCGTAAGATTGTGGTTAATATGGCTCCGGCCGATATTCGGAAGGAGGGTTCGGCCTTTGACCTGACGTTGGCGATTGCCATTTTGGCCGCCTCCGAGCAGATTAAGGGGGCGGACCGCTTGGGGGATTATTACATCATGGGCGAGTTGTCGTTAGATGGAAGCATGCAGCCGATACGGGGCGCACTGCCCATCGCCATTGAGGCGCGCAAAAAGGGCAAGAAGGCGTTGATCCTGCCGGCGCAGAACGCGCGGGAAGCCGCTATTGTGGACGGTCTGGAGATTCTCGGGGTGGAGAACATCAAGCAGGTAATCGACTATTTTGACAAGGATGTGCCCATCATCCCGACGAAAATCGACATTGAACAGGAGTTCCGCAAGAGTCTGAATGACTACGAATATGATTTTTCAGATGTGAAGGGGCAGGAGAACATCAAGCGTGCGTTGGAGATTGCGGCAGCCGGCGGTCATAACGTCATCCTTATCGGGCCGCCCGGTTCGGGCAAGACGATGCTGGCCAAGCGACTGCCCTCCATTCTGCCTCCTCTGACGTTGCATGAGGCATTGGAAACCACCAAGATACACTCGGTGGCGGGCAAGATGAGCCGATATGCCTCGCTGATTTGCGTGCGGCCCTTCCGTGCGCCGCATCATACCATCAGCGATGTGGCGTTGGTGGGCGGCGGCACGCATCCGCAGCCCGGCGAGATCTCGCTGGCCCACAACGGCGTGCTCTTTCTAGACGAATTGCCCGAATTCAAGCGCCAAGTGCTGGAGGTGATGCGACAGCCGCTGGAGGACCGTTTTGTGACCATCTCAAGGTCGCAGTATTCGGTGGAGTTTCCGGCCTCCTTCATGTTCGTGGCGGCCATGAATCCCTGTCCCTGTGGCAATTACAATCATCCGACCATTGCTTGCACGTGCAAGCCCGGGGAGGTGCAGAACTATCTGGGGCGGGTGTCGGGTCCGCTGATGGATCGCATCGACCTCCACGTGGAGGTGGTGCCGGTGAGTCATGAAGAACTGGCCAGCAACAAACCGTCGGAGAAGAGTGCGGCCATCCGCAAACGCGTGGTGACGGCCCGAGACATCCAGAAAGAGCGCTTCACCAACCAATTCAATGTTTTCTGTAACGCGCAGATGACCAGCCGGATGGTGCGGCAGTATTGTACGATTGACGAGGCGGGGCAAGCCATACTGAAGCAGGCGATGGACCGTCTGGGCCTCTCCGCCCGCGCCTACGACCGCATCCTGAAAGTGGCTCGCACCATCGCCGACCTCGACGGCAGCCCGAACATCGAAATCGGGCACCTTAGCGAGGCCATCAATTTCCGCAGCTTGGATCGGGACAATTGGGGGAAACGATGATGTTCCGCCCCTGAAGGGGCTTTTGGAACCGTCTGGAAATGCCGTTTCTACCGGGCTTGTGTCCCTGTCGGGACATGTTTCACCCCTGAAGGGGCGTTTGGGGATTCATCGGGAATGCCGTTTCTACCGGGCTTGTGTCCCTATCGGGACATGTTTCACCGCTGAAGGAGCTTGTGGAACCGACAGAGAGCGTCCTTTCTACGGGGCCGTCGTCCTTGTGGGGCATTTTCCGTGCTGCATCGGATACGGAGAGCTGCGACAGTCACGAATGGCCCCGACAGGGGCCAAAGCTCGGTAGAATGTGCGCCACCGTTCTCCCCTCGTCCCGCAGGGACGGAAGCTCGGTAGAATGAGGGACATCACGATTCCCCCGTAAATGTCCCTTTAGGGACGAAACAAAAGACGAAACAAAAATAATTATCAAACAAAAAAATCAAACCATTATGAAATCAATGAGAAATAGTACCTACACGCAAATCCATATCCAAATAGTTTTTGCCGTTCAAAACAGAGGCTCCTTGATTTTCGACACATGGAGAGAACGTCTGTACAAATACATGATTGCCATAATCCAAAACAAACGTCATGGTTCTGGCCTTAGGCGGGACAGCAGACCATGTTCACATTCTAATTGGAATGCGCCCATCGCAATCATTGTCCGATTTGATGCAGTATGTCAAAGGGTGTTCATCGAAATGGATAAACGAGAACAGGCTTGCCAGCGGCTGGTTCTCCTGGCAGGAAGGGTACGGAGCCTTTTCATATTCGAAAGATGAAATCCCTGCCGTCATTCGATACATCGAAAACCAGGCGGAGCATCACAAACAGCAAGACATGGTGGATGAATACAAACAGATGTTGAAGGAAAATGAGGTTGAATACGATGAACAAAAAATCTTCAAACAGATAGAATGATTTGTTGAAAAGTGAAGATTATTATCCATAAATTCCCCATTCAACACATATTCCCTTTGTTTCAATCAATTTCATGAATTGTTCTCGATTTTGTCTTGGTGACGGCATCGGAATACCAATAGGTCTCTTTTTTAATTATCCTGCATTTTGCCTTGGGTGATCTCCACACACTCTTTCAGGAATTGTGTGTCGGGATGATCTTCTCCTAAGGCTGCCTTCAGAATAGCGAACGCTTTCTGGAAACACTCCAGAGCCTGGGCATACTGGCCTTGTCGATAGCAGATATTCCCGATATTGTTATAGCTGACAGCCACATCGGGATGATTCTCGCCATAGACGGACTGGTAGATAGCCAATGCCTTCCGATAGTATTCCAAAGCTTGGGCATAATCCCCTTGAACCTTGTACAATCCTCCCATGTTATTGTAGTTGGTCGCCACCTGCGGGTGATTGTCGCCATAGACCGACCGGATGATAGACAATGCTTTATGGAAAGACTCCAGAGCTTGGGCATAATCTTTCTGGAGACAGCACACCAACCCGATATTGTTGTAACCTACTGCCACATCGGGATGTTTCTCGCCATAGACTGATTTGCTGATCGTGAGAGATTTCAAATAATATTCCTTTGCCTGGTCGTATTCTTTCTGGGAATAGTACACGACGCCCATATTGTTGTAGCTGGTCGCCACGTCGGGGTGGTTCTCCCCATAGACGGACCTCCGGATATCCAATGATCTCTGATAACAATCCATCGCCTGGACATGATCTCCCTGGGCATAGAAGGTAAGTCCGATGTTGTTATAGCCAGTGGCCACGTCAGGGTGGCTCTCCCCATAGATCGACTTGTTGATTGTCAGCGCTTTCCGGAAGTGCTCCATCGCCTGGGCATATTCGCCCTGACTATAGTACACCCCACCGATATTGTTGTAGCTGGTCGCCACGTCGGGGTGTTGCTCGCCATAGAAGTTCTTTCTGATCTCCAAGGATTTCTGATAGCACTCCATAGCTTGTGCAAATTCCCCTTGTTTTTTATACACATAGCCGATATTGTTGTAGAAGGTGGCTATGTCGGGATGGTTCTCTCCATAGTTCTCCTTCAGGATATCCATGGATTCCTGGTAGTGCTCCAAGGCCCGGGGATATTCGCCTTGGCCCATATAGATGCTTCCGATGTCGTTATAGCAGGTGGCCACGGAAGGATGGCGAGGACCGTTTTGGGCTGTTGCCTGACGCAGGGCGCGCTCGTAATAGTGGGTAGCCTTATGGTAGTCAGCCAGATAGTCATCGACGAAGTTGCCGGCTGCCAGCTGCCACTCCACCTTCGTCGTGTCGAGCTCCGCCCTCAATTCGAGGTAGTAGGCGGCGGAGTCGTTCTGGAACTGGGCGGAGAACCGCTCAAAATAGCCATAGCAGCGGCGGGCGATCTCCTCATTGTCGGCGGCGAACACGGCCTCGGCACGACGAAGCTGTTTTTTGCGCTCCTGCAGGGCTTGTCCTTTCTGCTGCTGTTCGAGCACCGCCTGACGCACATCACCACGGGAAGCCAGGAGCGAGTCGGCCTTCAGCAGATCGCCATTCTCGATGCAGAACGACACCTGACGGTAGAACTCGTCCAGCAGGTCATAGTCGAGTTCGGCATAGCGTCTGGCCATGTCGGAGATGAGCTTCTCGTTGTTCTCCTGCTCGGCATAGAGTTGCTGCAGGGCCTGGCGATACTCCTCCTCCGTCAACTTGTTATGCTCTTTGAGGGAGTCTATCTCCAGTTCCCGCTGTTGCAGCTTCGCCTGCAGCTGACGACGTAGTTTCCGCTCGGCGGCCAGCTGGTCGTCGGCCTGTTTGTCGGGCGTCTCCATCGTGATCACCATCGGGTTGGAGGAGCAGGCATACTGTTTCTTCAGCACGTCGGGGTCGGAGAGCACATAGCCCTGCTTCCGCACGTCGCTCAGGAAGAATTTCTTGTCGGGCACCGTCAGGGTGAAATTGCCATTGGCATCGCCTACGGTGGAATGGCCGCCCATCAACTGGATGGCCGCACCGGCGATGCGCTGGCCCGGGATCAGCTGCCCTTTGCTGTCCAGCCGTCCTTTGGTCTTCACATAGCCCTTCTGGGCGGTCTGCGCGGAGACCATCGTGACAACAGCTATGCTTACTATGACGGTGAGTATAAATCGTTTCATCATAATCGAAACCAATGATATGAAGATAAATTATTGTTTGAAAATACAATAGTTGTCGCCGCAGGGCAGATAGAGACTGTCTTCATGCAGCGGGATAGATGCCATGATGGGATAGATCTTCTTTTGTGCCGCCAGCGGGATGGTCAGCGTGACAAGCCCTGTCTCGTCCGACCAGACAGTCTGGCCGTCTATCAAGACCTCCACGCCCGACAGGTATTGTTCCGTCTGTGGGTCGTAAAGGCGGAAACGGATGTCGCCATAGACTGCCGGGTCGCGGGCCACATCCACCGTCACTGTCTCGGTCAGCACTACCGTCGTGTCGGTGGTCAGAAAGTCGAGGCAGGAGACGGTCACATGGACCGGCTTGTTCAGATACTTGTGGGGGATGTTACGGAAGACCACTCTCCCGTCCATTGTCCGGAGGGTGTCCGTCTCGGTCTTGTTGGGGAGGGCCAGCGTCACCACAGCATCCTGCATCTCCGGCAAGTTGGCATTGTATTCCGAGACCTCGTTCACCCGCAGGGCCACGTCCACGGGCAGGCCTTGGCGCCATACGCCGACCAGTGCTGCAAGCACGACGAGTATTCCAAGCACCCAGGCGATGGCCTTACGGATGAGCTGTCGGCGGTGGCGTTTCCATATCGCGTCGAACTCCACATCCAACAACTTGGAGACAAGCTGCACGTAGGCCCGCTCACGGTTCAGATAGGAGATACGGTGTACATCCTCATGTATATTGGCGGCGAGGATCTCCGGCAGTCCCAGCGTCTCCACCATGGGGTTGAAGCATTCTGTGTCGGGGTCGCCGCTGTGAGGTTCTCCCTCCACGATGAAGAAGTGGATATCCCGGGTCCTGCCCAGCTGGTGGAAGAAGGCTATCTCGCGGCCCACCCACTCCGACTTGGCCGAATGGGGCGAGCAGATCACCACTAGATGGCGGGAAGCCTTCAGCCGTTCCTGCAACTCCTGCGAGAGACCACCCGGCTGGATGTCCGTAGGCGCGAAGAAGACCGGCTGGATGGGCGTCCGCTTCCAGCCGCGCTCGCTGCACAAGGTGGCCGGCATACGATAGTGCTCCAGCTTCTTCTGCAGGCGCATCCCCCACTTCAAGTCATGGGAGTTGTAGCTGATAAAGGCAAAATATTTATACTGCTGCTCCATAAAAAAGGGCTCCAAGTGATTATTTGTGTTTAGGGACTATCTCAAAGCCGCTGACCATCAAGAACTTCAACGTCTCGGTACTGGTCTCTCGGTCATAGGCTTTCTCCTCCTCTGACAGCTGGTCGTAAGGGACGAGGCACGGATGCTTCTTGTCGGCATCATTGCGCTCCGGACCATAGGTCCAGCCTTGGGCGACACGCGCGGCCGCCCACACCTCGTGGACATGCTCGGCCATCTGCTCGGCGACAGCCTGCAACCCTTCGGGAAGCTCCACATGGGAGGTGTCAACAGTAATCGGAATATCTGGGTTTTGATTCATCGTGGTTAGGGTTTTAGAGTGTCGTCATGCGTAAGAGCCACGGGATATATTGCGAGATCTCATAGTCCAGCTGTTGCACGTTTTGTGGCAGTTGTTCAAACGGACGAATATCATAATGGACATACAACTCCTTGTTGTTTTGCAGTTCTCGGTCGTAAGATGGGTTCTCGTACTTGTCTTCCGCCTTCTTGGGCTTGCGAAACCCCATCAGCAGCTTCTCGGTATTCCAACGGTTGTGCTCCACACGGGCAAGCATCTCGACCTCCTCGGCGCTGAGGTCTTGAAGGTCTTGAGACTGGTCATCGGGCTCCAGTCCCCGCATGGTCCTCAGCGTGGCCAGTTTGCAGGAGATGCTGTATGCGCAATAGAGATTCGACCACTTCTTGGCCACGGTCAGAGCGCGCCAATAGCGGTCGGCCTCGGCCCACAGCGCGGTGGCGGGCACGGCGTCCAGATCTGCAAGACTGGTAAAATGGGAGGTGCTGTAGTCGGCGGTCTCATAGAGATAGTTCAACAGTTTGGCTTGCTTCAGTGGGGTCTCATCAGACCAATAGGCCATGTCGTTCATGCCGAAAGGATAGATGTTGGCATAGCGATGTTGGCGCCTCTCCTGCACCAGCGTTCCGTCCTCCACCTTGCCATAAGCATACACCTTGTCGTCAGCCGCCTGCAGGTTGGTGACGAAGTCGTCGGCACGATCCTGACGGATGAAGACCGGCACCGCATTGTCGTACACCTCGTCGGGCATGTTCATCCCCGTCATGAAATTATGGCGCTGGTCGGATCTTGTGACGAAGATGGAGAGGTATTCGTGATCCTTATCCTGCGCCCAACTCTTGATCAGATGCTGGATTCCATCAGCATAGACATCCCCTTTGACAAATTCAAACTCGGTGTCCAGGAAGTCCGTGTCCGGCAGCTCCCGGGAGACACGCTGATCGATTTTCACAGGGAGATACGCCGCATCATCCTTCGACATATCGCAATAGAAGAAGGGCTGGACTTCAAAATAATGCCGGTTGCGGGTGACGAACAAGCGCATCTCCTCGTCGGCATTCTTCTCGATGAATGTGATGCGTGTCCGCAGGGCTTTATCGCGGATGACATTAGGGAAATGGAGCAGATGGGCCGCTTCTATAGCCAAAGAAATGGAGAAGTTTGTGATTCCCACAAAGACCAAATGCACCCGTTTCGTGTCCTCATAGCATATGCCCTTGCCATAGACAGAGGGATACGGGATCTCTACAGCCACATTGTTCTTCTCCTTATAGGAACGGCGCACAAAGACTTGGGTGGCCCAGTCATCGTAAAAGTTATACGGCACAAATTCAATCCCCAAGTCGCCGATCTGCGAGAATATCTCGGTAGTCTTGAAAGCCGAGTAGGTGTCAAAGTCTTCGAAGACGCAGACAACCCGCTTCGGAATTTGGTTGAAGTGGTTTTCTGTCAGATACATGTAGATGTTATCCACGCACTCCACGTTGATGGCGTCATGTTCCGGTCTGGTTCGGTTGCCGACGATATAGATAGCCTCTGATGATTCCAGATGGATATCCTGGTAGGCATCTTTCACCATCCGGTGACCGTAGGCGATGAATATCTGGTCCATCTTGTCTCGGGCCACGGAGCGGAGGAGTTTCTCATGCACCTGTTTGGCATCCAGAGCCGACAGCAGCACCACATCTGCTTTAGGCGTCTTGGCAAATATCTCGGTGATGATAGACGGAACCATGTCATCATAGCCCATGATGATGTAGTGGCCGCTCTTGACATAGTGCAGCAAGCCGTTGCGGTGCGCATCCACGCGGTTGTCGATGGCGTTGGTGATAAGACCGATCATGATGCCGTTGAAGATGATAAGACCGAAGAGGTAGGAGATCCCGCTGGCCACCAGCAGCCATCCATGGGTCCCCTCGCCAAAATAGACATAGCTATACGCGCTGGTATCTATCAACAGAAACAACGGCAACGACCACACCGGGATGCCTTTGTATGCACAATAGGCTCTCCAGTCAGAACCGGAGAAGGAGAGTAGCAGGTAGGATATCAGCAACAGGACGACAAACAAGACCAGCAGGATGAGGATCTGCCGACTGAAGCTGCGCGACATCGCCCTGTCGAGGAATAGTTTGACATTATTTCTCTTTTTAGACATAACCTATATTTAAAATTATACAATTATACGCATGCCAGCCGCAAAAGTAACATTTTTTTTTGCATATTTGCACCATTGTTTTTCACAGGCAGAATAATCGCCTTCTGCACATAGGACTATCATTTTCAAACAGCCGAAAGTATGAAGCGCATCCTTTTCCTCCTGTCCACGGACAATATGGACAGTTTGGGATTGTCGTCCCGCGCCTACGACCGCATCCTGAAAGTGGCTCGCACCATCGCCGACCTCGACGGCAGTCTCAGAATCGAGACGGGACATCTCAGCGAGGCCATCAATTTCCGCAGCTTGGATCGGGACAATTGGGGGAAACGATGATGTTTCGCCCCTTCAGGGACAAGGGAAAAACATTTGTCAAGCAAATCCAATTATGATGAAATTCTGATAGGAATTCGTTCATCTCAATCATGGTCTGATTTGTTGAAAAAAATGTAATTTTGCCTGTCAAAAAAAAATATGGGACTCCACAACAAAAAATATTACCAAAAGCGGCGACAGTACATCAAACAGCCATTCGAGATGCAGGAAAAAGGGGTGCGATCTCTCGATCTTGCCTTTTATGCCGTGCTATCCATAGCTGTACTCGTAGCAATGGGGTATTCGGTTTTCAAAGATTCTCACTATAGTAGAGCAGTCTTCTTTGCATTGTTCCTGATTTGGTGGACCGGTTATTGTTTCAAATCGGAAATTCACCGGATCGCCAAGAAAAAAGGATGGGAAACCGTCGCAAAATTGACCTATGATAAAAAAACAGAGAAATGGCGTGAGGAGGCTGTTCTACGTGAGGAACGACTAAAAAGCCCAATTGATAATGATACACTCATTCTCATCGAAAGGGCAACTGATTTTGATTTATTGGAAATGATTCTCTTCGACTATGTGGAATTACAATGCAAAAGTCTTTGCGAGAATTTACCCCTTTTGTGGAAAGTCGGTGAGAACCGCTATGCCATAACTTTCCCTTGCGGCGTTTCCCGCCAACATCTGTATGGTCTTGCAGACGACCTCGTGAGCTTTTTGCCACCCGAAACCATCCACGCTTGGTGTCGTCCGGAGCTCTTCAAAAAGAATCAGGGCGAGTGGCTCTACCTTTGCAACGGCATTGATGATTTTGTCCATGCCTTTTCGGATGATGGGACGGCCTGGGATATCGACTACGACGATGCAGTGCTCCGTAACTCGCATTCTGCCAACGCTTACAAGGAGTACCCAAGCATCGATTGGGATGCAGTTGAACGACTCGGGTTGTATTACTAAACCATTAATTGCTTTTACTGGGCTTTCGTTCCTGCGGGACGTCGGACTTCGGAGGTGTGCGCGTTCCGTTTGGACGGATTAAAAGGCCAGGAACCCGACTCCGACCTTGAGGCCGAACCAGTAGGCGTTCAATATCCGATTGTGTACAAAACTGTTGACGGAGGTGGTACTCGCATCGTGACGGGAAAAGTCGTCAAAAAAGCCTTTTATCGCTTTGTATCCGCCAAAGGTGCTGCCGAAGGAAATTCCGAACGAAAGTCGTAACCGATTGAAAAAGAGGTAGTCGTATCCGAATTCTGCTTTTGCGCCGAATAGCATGCTGTTGCCCTCTTTGAGGTCGGGATAATAGGATGCCATCAGTTGCGGCGGCTCCTCATTGTTTAGATAATGGTAGAAAAAACCGTCAAAAATGAATTTTGCGTAAAAGCCCAGCGGGGCCTTTGTGTCACCCAAATACTGCTTGTAAAACACGTTGAACCCATGTGCTACGACCTGTCCAGTAAAGGAGTAGTCCTCATAATAGTAAGAGTATGAGTTTGGGATTTCCTGGTACAGAGTGCCTTTATAGGGCGAGTTGTAATAGTTGTAGCCGGCACCCACGCTACCTTTGTTCCAAATAATACACTCTATATTAGGGGATAGAATATAGTTCAGGCCAAAATAGCGGCGATAATGCTCGCTGGTGAAGTGCTCATTTAGGGTGTGTGACAGCGGATTTGGGTTTTTCCAGGACGGCGATAGAGAGCCCTCCGCATTGAAGATGACGTGCATGCCCATGTAACCGGTGTTCTGTCCCAGACAGTATCCTGATAGCAGGATGGCGATGATGAAAAGATATATTTTTCTCATTGTTATTTTCCTTTAACAAAATGATATAACTGGTCGTAAATAAATGCGTTCGTGTAAGCCCTGTTGATGCTGCTGGTCTGGCTGTCACGGGCGGTCACATCGTTTTTTCCGTTCCCGAAATCGGTGATGATAAAGTACATCTCGGTGGTGTTGCGCGGCAGGACGAAAGTGGTCAGGGTGACGGGTAGGACGTAGGGGCAGAGCAGGGTCAGGAAGAGACTCTTGCTCTTCTCAAGTCCGAAGAAACGCCCCGAGGTGGTGTTGTTGCCCACAAAGCATATCTTGCTGGTGCCGGTCAGCTCGTAAGCGGCAGCCATATTTTGGGCGGTGTGGTGCACCATCTCGATGCCGCCGCCCTTCGTATAGTCGCGCAACCACTGCTGCAACTGCACGTAACCGTTGTACTCGTCCGTGGAGAAGTCGCACACCTGTTTGGGTGCATAATGCAATGTCTGGAGTTTGAGACGTCTGGCACTGGTGGTGGTGGCGCGCAGAAGCTGCTTCTTGCCTCGTTCCACCTGCTTGGAGGAGGCACTTTTGTTGTAAAACGAATATTCCGGACTGGCAATCAGTAACGTTTTGACATCGGCGGGTGTCTTTTGGGTCACGAGGTCCAGCACCTTTTCATCTTCGGCTATGCGTATTACGTTATTCATCGCACTCACAAAGTCGGAATCCTGATGGATATCCACCAGCATGTAGTTGGCTGTCTTGAACTTGGCGGTGGGTATCACTTTGTTGGGCTGGTTTTGGCGGCGTATGCGCGCGTATTTGCCGATGGTGCTGTCTGGTGTCGCCGCCTCTTCCACGACGATGGAGTCAGGGTTGGTGCCCATGGGATAGTCGGAGAAATCGGTGTATTTCATCTTGTTTTTGACGAATACATCCCGCAGGAGGTCGTTGGCCATTTCCGCAATCTGTGTGTTTTCAGGGAAACGTTGTCGTGCGGCCCATGCATACCGTAGCGCTAATAAAGAGGCCTCCACACGGTTCAGTTTTGACAGTATGTAGCTTACCTGTTGCATTTCACCTTCCACTTTCTTGTAAGACAGTATGACGTCTGACACTTGTCCGTTGTTGCGGTGTTTGGAATAGCCGTACCAGGCTTCCGCCAAGGCCTTTTGGAGGAAAGCGTTGTCAGGAAAGCTTTGCTGCAGAACGTGGATGTTGTAGATGGCCTGGTCGTATTGATGGTCGGTGAGCAGAATGTTGATGCACTCTAACCGGGCCAGATTGCGTATCTGTTGGAATTTTTCTTCCGGTTGCAGATAGACAGAGCGTCCTGATTTTGCCAGTCCGGCGATGATGCTTTGCGCTGCCGTTCGGCGTTTCTCGATGTTGGGATGGGTGAACAGCGTGTCAATCATGTCGGCACGGTTCTGGATAGGCGCGATGTTTGTAAGATAATAATTTTCAGGAAAATGATAAAAATCCGTTTCTGTGTATTTCTTGGTGAATGGAACTTCGTCAAAGGGTAAATCCGCATACTGCAGCACATCGAAAATCCCGTTGATGACATCGTAGCTGTATTTGGATGACTGGAAATAACGCTCCAAGGCGATGCGGTCGGCGGCCAGCTCCTGTTCGCGGGAACGGTTCTGCGACTTGACGTAGTAGCTGATCATGTCCCGTTCCTTGAGCTTGTCCTTGTACTCGTTGATTTCCGTGATGTGGTTCTCCGCCACATGCGCGATCTCATGGGCGAGGATGAAGGCCAGCTCGCTCTCGTTGGAAACTTGGGCAATCAAACCCATATTCACGAGGATGAGTCCGTTGGTGGTGGAACTGGCGTTGACAATGGGGGTCTTGAGGATGTATATGTGGATTTTGGAGCGCAGAACCGGATTGTCCTTCAGCAGGTTGTCGGCTATCGCGTCCAAATAATCGTTTAGAGGTGTGCCATAAAGTAGGCGACCATCCATGATGAGTTTCTTGAGGTAAACGGAATAGTCGGAGGGAGCCTTGTCGTTTTGGAGTGCCTTTTTGAAATCGGCGGGCATTGGGCCTTCCGATTTAAGGGGTGCGGAATAGTCTTGGACGGTCTGCGCCTGTCCGACGAAAGCGGCCAGCTGGATTAGAATCAGCAGGAACGGCAATATCTTTTTGGGTTTCATACGGCTTTAAGTTGTGATGAAAAACTTTGAGCCGCAAAGATAGCATAAAATTCGTTTCTAAAACATTTTTTTACATCCGTTCCGGCACCTGGATGCCGAGCAGCTCCATGCCGTTGCGGATGGTGATGGCGACAAAACAGCACATCTTCAGGCGCAACAGCCGAAGGGCAGCATCCTGCTCCCGCATGACGGGCGTGTCCTGGTAGAAGTGGTTGAACTCTTTCGCCAAGGCGTATATGTAATTGGCTATCAGGGCGGGACTGAAACTTTCGCCGGCGGCCAGCACGGTCTGCGGGTATTGGTAAAGCGTCTTGATAAGGTTCCGCTCCAAATCCGTCATGATGGTCTGGTTGGGAAGGGGAGCGTTCACGTCTACGCCCTGCTCGGCGGCCTTGCGCAGCAGCGAGCGGATACGGGCATGCGTGTACTGGATAAAGGGTGCCGTATTGCCGTTGAAGTCAATGGATTCGGCGGGATTGAAAAGCATGTTCTTGGTCGGGTCCACCTTCAGGATGAAATATTTCAGCGCACCCAATCCGATCATCTCATAGAGCGTGTCGGCCTCTTCGGGCGAGAAGTCGAACTTGCCGAGGGATTCAGTGCTCTGACGGGCCTCCTCATGCATGGAGTCCATCAGGTCGTCAGCATCCACCACAGTGCCCTCGCGGGATTTCATTTTCCCGCTGGGCAGCTCCACCATACCGTAGGAGAGATGATGGATACTGTCGCCGAACGCTTTGCCCAATTTTTTGCCCAAGACCAGTTTCAGCACGTCGAAATGGTAGTTTTGCTCGTTGCCCACCACATAGATCATCTTTTGCGGGTGGAACTCTTCATTGCGGAGTTGGGCGGTACCCAGGTCCTGCGTCATATAGACGGAGGTGCCGTCTTTGCGAAGCAGCACTTTCTCGTCCAGCCCCTCATCCGTCAGGTTGACGCGGACGGAGCCGTCGTCATGCTGGTAGAAGGCACCTTTGTCCAGACCTTCCTGCACGAGGGCTTTGCCCAACAGGTAGGTTTCGGATTCGTAGTATGTCTTGTCGAAATGGATGCCAAGGCGGTTGTAGGTGATGTCAAAGCCGGCATACACCCATTGGTTCATCTGTTGCCACAGTTTGCGCACATCCGGGTCGTTGGCTTCCCATTTTCGGAGCATCTCTCTGGCTTCCTGTAAGATGGGGGCCTGTTCGGCAGCTTCTGCCTCGCTAAGGCCTTGCTCCAGCAGCTGCTTCTGTTCTGCTTTGTAGTGCTGGTCGAAAACCACATAGTATTTTCCTACAAGATGGTCGCCCTTCATGCCGGACGATTCCGGTGTCTCCCCGTTGCCGTAGCGCAGCCAGGCCACCATGGACTTGCAGATGTGGATGCCGCGGTCGTTCACCAGATTTACCTGTACGACGGGATAACCGCAAGCCATGAGGATTTGGGAGACGGAATGGCCCAGCAGGTTGTTGCGCACATGGCCCAGATGAAGAGGCTTGTTGGTGTTGGGTGAGGAGTATTCAATCAAAATGGGGCTCTCTTCCCGCACGGGGAAGAGCCCGTAAGCATCCTCTTGGAAGTGCTCACCCAAGTATCCAGACCAGAAATCGTTGGAAATGGAGAGGTTGAGGTAGCCTTTCACCACGTTGTAGCCGGTGATGAATCCCACTTCTTCGCAGAGCTTGTCCCCGATTTCGCGTGCCACCATGTCGGGGGCTTTGCGGGCGGCTTTCACATACGGGAAGACCACGATGGTGAAATCGCCGTCAAACTCCTTGCGGGTGGGTTGGATCAGGTTGCGTGCCGCTGGAATCTCCAGCTGGTAAAGGTCTTGTAAGGTGCGTTGCAGGGCTTCTGCCAGAGTCTGTTCTAATATCATGGGATCTTGATTTTTTCCGACGGCAAAAATACGATATTTTCGGGTAGGTAGTGAATGATATTATAAAACGGTGCCTGACATTTACTGACAGGCACCGATAAAGAAGTATGAATAGTATGTGTAAATGCGTTAGGGTTTACTTCAGCAGTCTGAAAAATTCGACGAGAAGGTCCCAGCACATCTGCACTGTCTTGATTTCGAGCTTTTCGTCCGGGGAGTGAACGCCGCGCAGGGTGGGTCCGATGGAGACCATGTCCAGGCCGGGGTACTTCTCGGAGAAGAGACCGCATTCAAGGCCGGCATGGATGGCCAGCACCTGCGGCTCTTTGTGGAACAGGTTATGGTAGGCATCCACCAGCACGCGCAGCACTTCAGAATCGGGGTTGGGGTTCCAGCCCGGATAGCCGTCGCCGGACACCACGTCGGCACCGATCATCCAGAAGGTGGTGGACACCTTGTCCACGATGGCCTGCTTGCGTGATTCCACCGAACTTCTCTGGCTGGTGGTGATGATGATTTCGTCTCCATTTTTCTTCACAGAGGCTAGATTGGTGGAGGTCTCCACGAAGCCCGGGATGTCCTGCGACATGGCCTGCACACCGTGCGGGCATACCAGCAGGGCATTAAGGAGGTCGATTTGGAAGGTCTCTTCCAGCACATCTTTTGCAGCTTCGGCGGGTTCGAGGATGACGGTCACGCCGGCATCAGTGGTGTGGAACTCGCTTTTGTAGGTGGCGTCCATCTCGCGGATGTAAGCCTCGAAGGATTCTGCGTTCACGGCGGGGATAGCCACGTGTGCGAATCCCTCGCGGGCAATAGCGTTGCGAAGGTTACCCGCTTGGATGTCGATTATGCGCAGATCATAGTCGCAATAGCCGTTCCAGAGCAGCCGGGTGAGCAGCTTGACGGCATTGCCGCGACCTTTGTTGATGTCGTCGCCGGAATGGCCGCCCTGCAGACCCTTCACCGTCACCTTGTAGAATTTGTGTTCTTTCTCCTCCAGGTCGGCAATGGCCTCATAGTCGCACGTCAGCGTAGCCACCGTGTCCTTGCCGCCGGCACAGCCGATAAAGAACTGGCCTTCGTCTTCGGAGTCGAGGTTGATGAGCATCTTGCCGCTCATGAAACCGGCTTCCAAGGCCTTGGCGCCGCTCAATCCGGTCTCTTCGTCAATGGTGAACAGGCATTCGATGGGGCCGTGTTGCAGGTCGGGATCGTCCAGGAGGGCCAGCGCCAGCGCCATGCCGATGCCGTCGTCCGCACCTAAGGTCGTGCCCTTGGCCTTCAGCCATTCGCCGTCGATGTAGGTTTGGATACCGTCTTTTTCAAAATCGAAGTCGGTGTCGTTGTTCTTCTCGCACACCATGTCCATGTGCGCCTGGAAGATGACGGGCGTGACGTTCTCCTTGCCAGGGGTGGCGGGCTTGGAAATCAGCACGTTGCCCACCTTGTCACGTTTGGTGGGAAGGCCCAGCGCCTTGCCGGTCTTTTCCAGCCATTCCGAGATCAGCGTCTCCTTTTTGGACGGACGCGGGATTTTGGTGATTTCGTTGAAATAATAGAATACTTTTGCGGGTTTCAGATTGAGCATTTCTTCATTCATGGGGGTGTTATTTTTATATGAAACAATACATTCGATGGTGCTTGCCGGTGTTCCAGGCTTCTTTTTTTCACCAGCCACAAAGATACAAAAATTTTCCCAACAAGTAGGGTAGGGGCATTTGTTTGCATTCTTTATATGATGCCGAAAAAAATAGTGGGCCTATTCAGTCACCCGCACACAAATGCCACTGCTCTGGGCTCTGTATTCTGGCGCATACATGCACTCAACTGTGGCTGCACCGTTGGAGAAAACGCCTTTCTGTGTTGCCAATAGCTCATATTCCAGCACATAGGTTCCCGCTGGCAGACGCTTGAAGAAGAAGTCGGTGGCCGCGTCACGAGGACTGACCACGTAGGAGACGTTGTTCACTCGCTCGTTTCGTTCATGCACATTGACAGGCTCAAACGCTGCCGCGCGAAGGTCTTTCACATGCACATATTCCAGGTCCCTGTCGGTGGAAATGACCATACGTACCATTATTTTCTCCCCAATGTGGATGGGTTTTTCCGTTGTTACCTCTTCTATATGCCGGCCGTTCTCGTCTTCCTGGATATGACACACTTTCCGGTCAATCCTCAGGCCGGTGGAGGCGGCGGTTATCTTGTCCATATCTTCAAAATACTGCCAGTAGCAGGCTCCGTAGGCGGGGCGCAGGCTGTCGGTCTTCACCTTGATTTCCGCCAAGTCAGGGATGATTTCGTCTCTTTTCCAAGTATGCTGGAGATAAACATTCTCCGTGTCCGAATCTTTGCTGTTTTGTGCTCCGAACACGTTTTCACCAACCGAAATCTGTGTCCCGGAAGGACTTAACAAGCCAGTTGTTTCTCCAAGCAGGATGGCATATACGGCGTTGGTCGTGGCCAGGGTGTTGGACCAGTGTGTTTGGTTTTTCTGCATCAGCAGCCATTGTTTCATGGCTGCCAGTTCTTCGGGATTTGGGGATATTTCGAGGAAAGCCTCCATTAGCAGGGCGTGCCGTTCGATGGGCGCCTCATACCAAGGGTAGTAGTGGGCGAACGCGGATTTCTTCGGTTCCCAGTACATGCCCAGGTCTTCGCTCCGTGTAGCCTGCTGACGAAGTGTTTCCATTATATCTTCTGCTTCAGCCTTGCGACCGACACGGAACAGAAATAACGCCATTTCTGCACGCCGGGTGTAATGGGCGCTGTTGATGTCTTTAAGCGACATTTTGATAAGGTTTTGCACGTATGGCTGCGCCAACCATTGCGTGTCGCATCCGAAGAATGACCGGGCATAAAGATATTGCAGATCCGTTTCTGTGATTGGGAAAAATGCAGTCTTAAGTTTTGCTTTTTCCTCGCAATAACGTTCGTATGATTTCAACTGCGCTTTGTCCATCGCTGCAATCGCACGCTTCATGGCATAGCGCATTTCCGGTATCGTTATGCCCAAACGTTCTAATTTGCCGCAACCGGCCACGATATGGTTGGTTACAAACGATGAGAAGTTCAGATTCCCGTACCAGTCCCAGCCTCCTTGTGTCAATTGCCGGTTCAGCAATTTTCTTAACTGGACGGCAATCTGTCGTTCCAATTTTTCTTCTTCATACAAGGATGCGATGTTCTTTCTCCGATTGCGTTCGTCCTGCGCATCCAACCACCATGGGCTCTCTTCCAATAGTATGTCCTTGAATTGCTGGTTGTTGTCGAGTTTGGAAAGGAAGACATGGCTTGACGTGTCTTCTCGCCACAGCTTGCACAGTTTCCCGATGGACGGATTTTGGCGGATGATATGCGCTGCGATGGCGTTGGCGTAAACACGCGAGAATATCTGTTCGTTGCACTCATAGCGGTAACGGATCAGGTAGGGCAGGCTGAGCATAACATTCCATAGCGGGTTGGTGCAAGCCTCCACGCTGTAGGAATAATGCTCCAAAGTGGGAGAGTCTGCCTGCTTGAACCGTTGGAAAGTGAAGGCCTGTTTCTGCTGGGCGGGTACGAAAAAGTGCATGGTTTCTGTCATCAGCGCGCGATTGGGCAACACAGGAAGTGCATTTTCCTCCCCATCTCCATAATGCGCGGCTTGGGCCAGCACACGATACCCCACGGCCTCCACTCCTTTCGGGACGACGAGTCGCCACCCAATAGACTGTGTGCCATGAGCTTGGCATTGGAATTCCTGCAGGCTGTCTTGCCGCCGCACCAGGATATCCAGCGGGCTGTCATCCGCCATGTTGAAGAATCGTACAGTCGCCTTCCCCGTCAGGTCCGTGTCGCAGAGACTGGTGATTTTAATCTGGAAAAGCATGGTGTCGGCCTCGCGAAGGAAACGCGGGGCATTGCTTTGGATCATCAGGATTCGGTTGGACTGTATCTGTCGGGTGAGCCATCCGTTACGTCCGTCTTCCGCGTGGGCAAGCGCATAAAAATGCCAGCGGGTGTATTGTTCCGGTAGCGTGAAATCAAAACGGACTTTCCCCAATGAGTCGGTTTCCAATTGTGGGTAAAAGAAGGCGGTTTCCTTGAAATCTTTGCGGAAACGGATGTTCTTGTCGAAGGTGAATTTCGCGCGCTCGATGGAGGAATTGCGAGCACTTTCAGATGCGATTTCTTCGTTTTTAGCCTTGTCTGAACCAAAAACCGGACTATGGTAGGACATGGTGGGGGAACTCTCCCGAATCCGAATGCCATCGATAATCGTTTGTGCTCCGTCGCTGCGATTGCCACGTACAGAGGTTATAGATGCATCAGAAGACGACGGACCGTCCAGATTGGCCAAAGCGGTAGTTACAGAACGGCCCGGAGTGGTGCGGACAGCGCTGGAGGTGTGATCTGTTTTAAAAGGAGTTGAGGAAAAACTTTGGATAAAAGAATCCGGAATCTTCACCATCGGATGCGTGCTTCTGTAAGGACGATCTTTGCAGGACTCTTTTGGGTCAAGGCTCACAGCAGAGAGTCTTCCGCTGATTGGTCTTTGCTTTTTGGTAAGCGAAAACTTCGGGAACATCACAGGCAATCCCTGGAAATTCGGTGCCGAACTGATCTCATATATACTGCCGTCCACCATCCATGTCAGCAATTCCGCACTTGTGGCACCCGTACGGTTGGAATCCGTTATTTGCACTTCCCAATGTTCCTGGGCACCCGGCTCCAGTTTGCTGTTCCAGTGTGTCAGCTGGATGTCCAGTACTTGGGGCTCTATTTCAGGGATGGGCGGGTGCGTCAGAACCGTTTGACTTTCATCAAAATAGAAAAAACCGTTTTTCACGACTTGGACGGATACGTTCATTTGGTAATGACCGTTCTTTCGGCTGGGAACCTTGATGGTCTTATACTCATTGTCAAGACGTACCTGTATGGTGGATGTTTTTTTTAGTCCTTGATAAACATTGCATAATACTACGGCATCAGGAATGCTTGTGCCGATGGTCACGGGCAGGGAGTCGCCCAGAGCCACGGTGTCCGGCAGCTCCACCCAAACGGGTTCAAAACGGCCACTAACCCGATGGTCGGTGCGGAAAATGTCGAAATGCTTCACCACCGTTTCCGCCCTGTGATGACGGTCAAAAGCTGTCACCTTCGCCTGATATGATCCTTTGGGCCAATCGGCAATAGGGATATGCAAAAAGGATTCTTCGTTAAAATATCGGCAGTCCTGATAAACCGTGTCCAAAACAGGCCAAGAAGCCCGGTCGTTCACCTTGGGATTGAAACTGTATTCCGGAAAATATCGGGTATAGTCCTCAGGTGAGTACAAGGGATCGGTGGGTGGTATGTAATAGGTGGGAAAGGCACATTCTCGATACTCGTCGGGCTGCTGAAGACGTGTCACCGTGATGTGGACGGGAGTGGGAATCGCTTCCTGCTGGACGTTTTTCACTTGTATCTGCCATTGCAAGGCGGAATGGACACACTGGTCAAGGGACTGGCATCCTTCTAGTTCAATGTTCAGTGCACGTTCGGGGATCGTATATTTTTTCTCAGCGCGTTGCGTCTCGCCATTCACGTCGGTGGCCAAGGCTTCCACATTCAGCACATAATCATTCGGATTCTGGTTGTTTGACCAGCGGTTTCGGTGAGGTATATCCGCATCTTTCCGTTTTAAGGTGACAAACGGATAGTCAAACGAACCATCCCCGTCGCAGAATACAGTGGCTGTGCGGTATTGTTCGTTATACGAAAGCGTGAGGTTTACCGTGGCCTCGGGCAGGGGTGCTCCGGCCAAGGAAGAAACCTGACCGCGTATGTGCAGCGTGTCGCCCTGACAAATCTCATCGGAACAATCTTCCAGCGTGACGGTGAAAGTTGGCAACTTGTATTCGGCCACCTCAAACCACTGAAGAATTACATACCTTCCTTCTTCATAAATTTTTATGTAAAAATTACCGGTTTGGTTTGCCGGCAACTTGAACGAGCCCGCCACACTTCCGAATTTATTGCTCACCAGTCGCAGTGTGTCTTCATGATTCTTGATAACCAATATCGCCATGATGTGGCGGTCAGGGACGGTTCTCCCTTCCTCGATGTGGATGTACTTGAATTGGATCGATTGCCCTGGACGATACACCTCGCGGTCAAAAACAAGTTCACGTATGTTGCTCGACCTATGATACAAAAGCGATAAGGGTGTATATTCCAAGCAAGGATAGTTACTATTATAATGAAAACTAGTTGAATATCGGTCCGATTTGTGATTGCGGATAGTAATGTTATAAGGATAATGGGTGTTGAACTGGCCGTTTTTATCCGTTGATTTGATGTTGGAATCGTTGTATTTGGCAAGTATGTGAGGCAACGGTTCACCGGTTCGGCGGTCGGTGGCCGTGAAAACATATTGGTCATAATTGGTCTTGCTGTAAGCCAGATGCACATTCGTTACCTTGATGCTTTTCGCCAGAAATACATTGGCGGTGTTCCACTCCGGCTCTGTGTGAAACAACAGCACATAATTTCCTGTAGGCAATGAGTCCAGAAATAGGTCGGTGATATGATATATGTTTGGTGTGGAGTGGCTCAGGTCGAAATGCTCTTTACGGATTTGCTTGCAACCTTTTCCGGTCAGGTTGTAGGTGTTAAGGTAATACGTGCCATTTTTGTAGTTAAAAAAAGCATGACGAAATGTTTTGGTTTGGATGGTTGTAATATACAGAGTGTCAATGTTTTTGTGATAAATTGGCAAAAGCAGCCGGGCGGATGGATAATAGTCTTTCTGCCATTGGAATGCATCCGCATCCGGGCGCATAATCTGTTCCCTGTAATACTGCGAATTTTGTCTATAGTATTTGTTTGATGTTTTTTTCAGGGTTTCTTCAAAAAAGCCCAAGGCTTTCGGGTACAAGGCGGAGGTTTGGCGCGGCACCGCCGTGGCTATACTGTAACAGATCCTGCCTTTTGTGTACGACAGCGCAGGGTGCTCGCCATATTTCGCCTCCAAAGCCATCAGCTGCCGCCAGTGCCGGTTGGAATCTAACGGCTCGGTGCAGTCGTCAATTTTATAAAAGGCATTCAGCAGCTCATATTCGATGGTAATATCCAGATCTTCGGGTTTGTTGTGCAGTTCAAGCGCCTGCTTGACGAGCTTTGCCTTGGTTTCCGGAGGACAGTTGCCTTGGTGTAAACAGTTCATCAGCATGATATCGTACATGTGCATTTTCCCCCTGGGCAGAATGGCATAGAAACTCGTGTCTTGATACATGAAATCAAAATTGGAATGTTCCAACAGGGTGTCTTGGCTCATCAGGGAAAACGCCTCTTCATAATAACGGCTGGCGGCACTGTCCACCTCCTTTTGTGACCATTGGTCAAGGGTGTGCAAATCGGTCAAGCCCAAATCCGCATATTTCGGTGACGTATAGATTCGGAAACAGCTGAGAAGATCCGCCATCATATAATTAATCAACCCGTTATATACGGGATTGGAAAAATGGAGATGGCTTTTCATGGAGTCCAGGTACAGCAGCGCGTGGGAATAATTCCAGGAATTGTTGTGATAATGGTTGAGGAAGGTTCGATGATACACCACCTTGAATAATTGAAGTTCGTTGCTGTCTTTCAGGGCTTTTCGCTGCAGCACATTCAGTCTTCCGTTGGCGTTCGCTATTTGTTCATGGTTGCAACGCTCATATTTCTTCCACAACCGCTCGTAGGTGAAGATGTCGGAAGTGTCCGACTGGGCGGCAACCGTTGCGGGAAGCAGCAAAAGCAGCAGGAGGAATGGCAATATGTTTTTCAATACTTTCATGTTATTATCCATAATATATAATTGTCATTGTTGGTTGCACTTGTGTCCCTGCCAACTCTCGCGACTCTCCAGTTCGGCCTCAATGGCGTGTACCACCTGGTCGTAACGGATGCCGCCCCAACCGGTCTTGGCTAAAAAGCGCGGCGGCACCTCGGCAGCGAAACGCTCAATGACGATGTCCGGCGAAAGCCGCTCCACGTAGTCGGCGATGAAAGACACGTATGTGTCAACCGGCAGGGCGAAAAACTCGTCCGGATGCTGGCGGTACTCTTCTTCCATAGCGGTGCCCCGGATGATTTGCAGCTGGTGGAACTTGATGCTGTGCAGCGGAAGGCGGTTGATGAGTAACAAGTCCTCCAACCACTGTTCGGGCCGCTCGCCGGGCAGCCCGAAGATGAGGTGCGTGCCTACGGGGATGTGGTGTTCCGCTGCCATCTCGATTGCGCGTACCGCACATGCTACGTCGTGTCCGCGGTTGATCCGCTGTAAAGTCGCGTCGCGGCAGCTCTCCATGCCGATTTCCAACGTCAAATAAGTGCGCTCTTGAAGCTCGTGCAGGTAGTCCAGAAGAGGCGCATCCAGACAGTCGGGACGTGTGGCGATGATGAGACCGCACACGCTGGGGTGCGACAAAGCCTCCTCGTATAGACTTTTTAGGCGGGAAATCGGGGCGTATGTGTTGGAAAATGCTTGGAAATAGGCGAAATAGCCCGCAGGTTCAGTGCCGGGCCGATGGTGGAACCGTATGCCTTCGTCCAGCTGCTGCCGGATGCTTTTGTCGGGAACACAATAGGCCGGGTTGAAGGCGTCGTTACAGCAAAAGGTGCAGCCACCGTGGCCTATGGTGCCGTCACGGTTGGGACATGTGAATCCCGCATCCAGAGTGAGCTTTTGGATGCGTCCGCCGAACCGTTGCTTCAGGAAACGGTTGTAACTGTTGAACCGCCGCTCGTCACCCCAGGGATACATTAGGAGTCCTCCCGGTACAGCAGATTGTCACCGAATGGATCCAGCGTGTGCAGCGTCTTTTTGTCCGGTTGCACTAGGAACATCAGTTCTTCTGCCTGACCGCCATGGTAATAAGCCCCTGTCACCATGAACAGGAGGATGCCGTCAGACTTGAGGTCGCCGGACTCCATGAGGTCGTCAAAGTCAGCTTTTGTACGGTTTGTCTCATTGAGATACCGGGAGATGGCATCCACTTTGGCTATATCGTCATCGTTGACGGCCTCCTCGTACATGGCTAAGTATGCCTCAGCCATCTGAGCCAGCAGCTCGGAATTGAGCTTGGCGTAGCCCATCTCGGTGACTGTATCCACGCAATCTACCCGTAGTGAATCGTATGCTGTGATGCCGTCGTTTTTGAGATATTCGGTGGCACACTGCTTCATAGCATCTTTGAGTTTTTCCTCTTCGCTTTTCTTATGACAGCCTGCCAATAGTAAAATGCTCGCGGCCAGTATGATGGGAAGGATTTTTTGCATGGTGTTTATCTGTTAGAAAATGAATCCGAATTGTTGGATGCCTTCCTTGTTCTGGCCCGTAGGGAGCGTTTGTATGCGTCCGAACTGGCGCATGTTGAAGACGCCGAAGTCGTGGAGGTTTTTCTGTCCCTGATGCAGGGAAACGGCCACCGGCATGGCTTTGCGGAAGCGGTAGCCGCTCTTTTTCGTTTTTTTCTCCGGTTGGCTGTCAGTTAATGCCTGCTCAATCCCATCGGAAGGGAAGGTGGGCTTCAGGTTTAGGACGTATGCGTTGGGATTGTTGGCGATGTTTTCCGTGGAGAAGCCTTCCGTCTGACTGCAGGCGAACAATGGCACAGCGACAGCTCCCTCCTCCGGGATGACATAAAATGTGTAGGTGATAATGTCTTCCAGCACCAGGCCCGTGAATAGGGAGAGGTAGTTCTCCTCCCATTGGCGGAGCTCCTGCAGCATGGCCTCGATGGTCTCGGCAGAGTAGGGCGTCTCCTGCTCGCCGGAGGCCAGACTGTACTGGTCTTTCCGGCTCTTGCTGATGGCGTCGGCAGCCTCCTGGGCTTTCTGGCTGTTGGTCTTGGTGACGATCTTGGTCCGGTTGGCCGGCACCTGCGTCACGATGCCGTCAATGATTTTGGTTTCTACAAAAGAGTCCTCCATTTCGGAATAGGAAAGGTCGGAGTAGTTCTTGAAAAAGTTGGGGATAGGTTCGGAGTAGGTGAGGTAGGGCTGCACCTCCTTCGACAAAGCGCACGTCATCGTCTTGCTCTTGGCGGTTTTGGTGATTACAGCATCCTTGACCTGCTGGTTGGAAAGTTGCACCAGATAGGCGTGGTTAAAGTCCGGCACCTCCACAGGCTCAATGTGCACATCATTGACTTTGAAGAAGGTTTTATTCTCGGAGATGACGTTTGTGAGGCCCAGCAGGCTTTGGGCGTATTCGGCGTAATAGCCTTTGAGCTCGCGCACCTTGGTGATATCGACGGTCACCTTGAGGGCAGTGGTGGGCAGCATGTAGCAGAGCGTGTTGCCTTTGAGGGTAGTGCCGCTGTCGAGGGGCAGTGGCATCACGTTCTTCTGGCTGTGGGCGGTCATGCAGCCCCATACGGTCAGCAAAACGATAAATGAAATCTGTCGGATATTTGTCATGAGTGAATGAGTGTTTGTAAGGTTGATGTTTATAATGTTCGTAATGTACGTAAGGTTTGTAAAGCTTATAAATTGAAAAGAATAAAAGTAAAAAACATTAATTACTAATTGTTAATTGTAATTGTTTTCAGTCTCTTCTTCCCATAAAAATAGCAATATAGTAGAGCAGGGTGGCGAGGGAGGAGAGGGCGGCGATGAGGTAGGTGCGGGCGGCCCATTTGAGGGCGTCTTTGGCCTTCGTCGTCTCCTCGCCGGTGGTGATGCCTGTCTCGTCCAGCCAGGCGATGGCCCGTTCGGAGGCGTTGTATTCCACAGGAAGGGTGATGATGGAGAAGATGGTGGTGAGGGCGAACAGCACGATGCCGATAAAGAGGATGGGTGTTCCGATGACGGTGGAGATGCTGATCAGCACGATGCCGGCCAGCAGGATCCATTGCGACCATTTGGAGCCGAACTGGACCATGGGTACCATCTTGGAGCGCATGTTGAGCCATTGGTAGGCGGTGGCGTGCTGCACCGCGTGCCCGCACTCGTGGGCGGCCACGGCGGCAGCGGCGATATCGTGCCCGCTATATACGTTCTCGCTCAGGTTGACGGTCTTGTCCGCCGGATTGTAGTGGTCGGTGAGGCGACCCGGCGTGCTAATGACCTGCACGTCGTAGATGCCGTGGTCGTGCAGCATCTTCTCCGCCACTTCACGGCCTGTGAGACCGCTGCTGAGGCCGATTTTGGAGTAGGTTTCAATACGCTTGTTGAGTGTTCTGCTTACAATCAAGCTGAAAAACATTAATACGATAAAAATAATCACGTATAGTGGCATGGCATTGTGTTTTGTTATGTTTTGGGGTGCAAAAATACGAAAAATAATGATAATTTGCACCATTCCTTTACAGGATTGTTTTTGGAAATTCCAGAAGACTGAACAGGTCGGCTTTTGCGGATGGGAAAATTGTATTTTTTTTGTACTTTTGCACGCTTTTATTGTAGTATTGTCCTCCGACATGAATATAGACGTGAATTCCATAAAGCAGCGTTACGGCATCATCGGATTTGATGCGGCGTTGGATCATGCCATCAACATAGCCGTCCAGGTGGCGGCCACGGACCTGTCGGTGCTGATTACCGGTGAGAGTGGGGTGGGGAAGGAGAACTTCCCGCGCATCATCCACGACAACAGCACCCACAAGCATGGCAAGTACATCGCCGTAAACTGTGGGGCCATCCCAGAGGGTACCATTGACTCTGAGCTGTTCGGCCATGAGAAGGGCGCCTTCACCGGTGCCGATAGGATGCGCAAGGGCTATTTCGAGGAGGCCGATGGCGGCACCATCTTCCTGGACGAGGTTGCGGACCTGCCCCTCGGGACGCAAATACGCCTGTTGCGCGTGCTTGAGAACGGCGAGTTTATCCGCGTGGGCGCCTCCGAGGTGCTGCGCACCAATGTGCGCGTGGTGGCTGCCACCAACGTTGATATCGCCGACCGTATCGCCAAGGGCAAGTTCCGAGAGGATCTCTTCTACCGCCTCAATTCGGTGCCCATCCATGTGCCTGCCCTGCGTGAACGCAAAGGTGACATCTATCCGTTGTTCATGAAATTCGCCGCCGACTTTT
>JAIKYR010000001.1 GCA_024682995.1 Bacteroidales bacterium
GGTTACAGGGTTGAAGGTGAAATATTCGTCATTGTAGTCCTGGCCTACCGTGACCTGTTCGGAATACTTCACTTTCTTGAGGTGGGAGAAGGGCATCTCAGAAGTGATGGTATAGCCTGTGGTTGAGGTGACACCCGCAAAAGGCATACCTACGGTGGCATCAGCGATAGCGCCTGCTTCCATATAGCCAGCACCACCGCTCACTATGCCCTTCATCGGCTTCTGCGCGAACAGCAGACTGCTGCCGCACAGCACAATTGCTAAAATGAACAATGTCTTTTTCATATCTTTATTTTTTTTATTCAATTGATGGAATGACCCGCTTCGGATTAGTGTTGGACACTATTTAACTGTTGTTTCATAGTGCAGATATCAATCACACAGTCGCTGGCATCGGGAAGCGGAATCCGAGGATGCTCTTGGAGATAGTTGTTAACCGCACTCTTGACACCGTTTTCATCCACGTTTGCGGCTTGCGGATGGTCTTCGAGGTACAGGTCGATGTAATGGTTGAGTTTGTCACGGAAATCGTTCTTCACCGCCGGGTTGTTGGCCCTAAGGGTGTTGTAGGCAGCGTCGGTTTCCGCGGCAGAGATGTTCTGGACGAAATAGATGCCAAGGTCGTAAATCACGACGCGGTTGGCCGGATTGGTCACATAGTTGATCACGTGATCCCACGCAGCCTGCTTGGTGGAGGTGGGAATATCCATAATGGTTTGGTAAGTCCTGTCGATATCGTTAGCGGTAGCTGTTTCGATAAACCAGAGCGCCATTTCCTTGGCAAACGGACGGTTGTCTTTGATAATCTGCTTGAGGAGGGCCTTGAGTTGAGGACGCTGGACATTGTTGTCCAAGGCATCGTGGGCCTCCTGGACGTTTTGGGCGTCGAAATGGGCGAGATACTCTCTCACAATCTCCTTGGCAATCTCCGGATGATCTTTCATATATTGGATAACCCATTGTTTGAGACCGTCCTTCAGCCCGTTGGGGTTGGCCCGGATGGCATCGAGAATCTGGGTCATGCCGTCATCGTCAATCACTTTCTTGGAGTATTCGGCAATCATCTCGGTGGTGAGGGGTCCGATACTGGCCTGGATGGCGTAAGGCATAGCGTTTATCATCACATTGAACGATACAGGCTCCTCGCCATCGATACCGAGATCAATATCGGCAAAAATTATAGCCCAATCGCTCCAGTCCACATCAAGAAGAGAGCGGTCGGCATAATCAGGGAGAGGCTCGCCTTCACCGATCTTGAGGGACAGCAATCCGTTCTCGGTAGTGGGGACATTGCTGTGAACCTCGGCGTAGTAAGCACCAACATCAATTTTCGCGACCCAAATGGTGCAGTTGACCGTCTGGTCATGGAACAGGGTGTCCATGTCGTTCACGGCGTCATGGTGGCGCACCACCGCCTGGAAGTTGATCTTGGGACCGACCTTGACCTCAGGACCGTTTTGCGCCGAAAGGAAGCCCCAACTCGTCAGGGCCATCACAAAAAGTGTCAAAATCTTTTTCATACTTAATATTTTATACATTACTTATTGTCAACCTTTATTACACTTCTGTTCTTCTTGTTCTCAGAATTTCGCACATCCCCACCCTCTTTTCTACATTCTTTCGGAGAAAAATGGCACACTTCCGCCGCAAATCGCGACAGCTTTTATGCGGTTCAAACCACACATTTTCCTCTTATTCAAGAAGTTACATATCACAATCTATTCGATGCCTTTCTATACAAATAACTTGCAAATATACTTTTTTTTTCAACATTCCATCAAGTACGTAATTTTTTTTCCCTGATGATAAAAAAAAGGGAAACAGGCCAATAAACATTTCACCTGTTCCCTTCTCTTTTGTACGTATGACACGGGAGTGTATGCACCCGCATCCTTTACACCGCCATGGAAATCAGCCGCACGAGGAAGGCGGCGAGCCACGCCACAGTGGTGGTATAGACCGCGGTGAAGAGCATCCATTTGCCGTTCGACTCCCGCTTGACAGCCGTCAGCGCAGCCACGCACGGGAAATAAAGCA
>JAIKYR010000119.1 GCA_024682995.1 Bacteroidales bacterium
CATCAAGGAGACGTTATAGTATTCCATGAAGTCGATCAGGCTGGCATTGGCGGTATCCACCATACGTCCGTCACCAAGGTCGAGGACAGAGGTGCCGATACGCTCGAGAGCCATCTTGATCTCTTCCACGTAGGAGGCAAGCAGGGCGAGGGCGGTCAGAGCGGCAGAACCGATGGCGAAGCCCTTACCAGTAGCAGCAGTAGTGTTGCCGAGAGCGTCGAGAGCGTCGGTACGTTTGCGAACCTCCGGTTCCAGACCGCTCATTTCGGCGTTACCACCGGCATTGTCGGCGATAGGACCGTAAGCGTCCGTGGCCAGCGTGATACCCAGCGTGGAAAGCATACCCACGGCGGCGATACCGATACCATACAGACCTTTGGAAAGGTTCACAGCGGTGAACTCAATCTGGAAGCCGTTGGCGCACAAGAAAGCGAGGATAATAGCCACACCGATGGTGAGCACCGGAATCACAGTGGAAATCATACCCAAACCGATACCGGAAATGATCACCGTAGCAGGACCCGTCTGGGAGGACTCAGCCACCTTCTGGGTGGGCTTGAAGGATTGGGAAGTGTAGTATTCCGTGGACTTACCGATAATCACACCGGCGAGCAGACCCACAACCACAGAAAGGGAGACCTGCCACCAGATGATGTCGGCAGAATCCTTGAACAGCACGTACATGATGGCGAACGTGGCCACGGCGATGAGAATAGCGGCCGTATTGGTACCACGGCTCAAAGCCTTGAGCAGTTGCGTCATGCTGGCGTCTTCCTTCGTGCGAACGATGAAAATGCCAATCACAGAGAGGATCACGCCCACAGCGGCGATCATCATAGGAGCAAGGATAGACTTCATCTGCATTTCAGCACCGATGGTGGCGAAAGCAGCAGCACCGAGGGCCATCGTGGAGAGGATGGAACCAGCGTAGGACTCGTACAGGTCAGCACCCATACCGGCCACGTCACCCACATTGTCGCCCACATTATCGGCGATGGTGGCGGGATTGCGCGGGTCGTCTTCCGGGATGTTGTATTCCGTCTTACCAACGAGATCAGCGCCCACATCAGCAGCCTTGGTATAGATACCGCCGCCGACACGTGCGAACAGGGCCTGCGTGGAAGCACCCATACCGAAGGTCAGCATCGTGGTGGTGATGGTGGTCAGCGTGGCATGCTCACCCACCAGCTCCAACAGACCGGTACCATTCAAGACGAGGAACCAGGCAGATACGTCCAACAAGGCGAGGCCGACAACGGTCAAGCCCATGACGGCACCGCTGCGGAAAGCGACCTGCAAGCCTTTGTTGAGGCTCTGGCGAGCACCGTTGGCGGTACGGGCGGAAGCGTAGGTAGCCGTCTTCATGCCTAAGAAGCCAGCCACGCCGGAGAAGAAACCGCCGGTCAGGAAGGCGAACCACACCACGCCGTTCTGGAGATGGAAGATGGACATGATCAGGAACAACACGGCCAAGATGACAAACACGATGGTCACCACCTTGTACTGCTGTTTCAGATAGGCCATGGCACCTTTGCGCACATGTGCCGCGATTTCACGCATGGTAGGAGTACCCTCATCTTCCTTCAACATTCTGCGATAAAAGAAGAAGGCAAATCCCAATGCTACGATGGACGCACAAAACACAATCCATACATACTTTACAAGATTTTCCATAAGTAATTGATTTAAATTATTAATAGATTGGATTTTAGTTTATAATTCACGTTTTAAAAACAAAGTGGCAAAGATAATAAAAAACTACCAAACGAAGAAATCAAGAAAGGAAGAAAATATGAAACACCACCCTACTTTTCTCAACACCTCATTTTCTTAGTTTCCAAACGCCTAAAAAAGACTATCTTTGCCGTTCCATTTCCAAGCACATGGCGGGTATCTACATCCACATCCCATTCTGCCGCAGCAAATGCATCTACTGCGGGTTCTATTCTGTGGCGAACACACGGCAGAAGGAGGCATTCCTCGCCGCGCTGAAGAGAGAGGTAGTTCTTCGAAGCACCTATCTGGCCGGCCAGTCCGTGCGCACGCTCTACTTCGGCGGCGGTACCCCCAGCCTGCTATCGGGCGAGGAGATCGCGGACATTCTGCAAACGCTGACGGATGCCTTCCCAGTAGTTCGGGACGCGGAGATCACCTTAGAGGCCAATCCCGAGCAGCTCACGCCCGACTACTGTCGCACCCTGCGCGGCCTGGGTATCAACCGTCTCAGCATCGGGGTGCAATCGTTCCAATACCCCGTGCTGCGCTTCATGGAGCGGCGGCATACCGCTGTCCAAGCATCAGAGGCCGTGCACAACGCTGCCGCCGCCGGCTTCGACAACCTCTCCCTCGACCTTATCTACGGCGTGGCGGAACGCTCCGACGAGCAGTGGGCCGAGGACATTGGGATGGCCCTGTCGATGCCTATCCGGCATCTCTCCTGCTACGCCCTCACACCCGAGGAGAACTCCATCCTCTATAAGCAGATACAAAGCCGCAAGCACGCGCCCGTGGACGACGAGCAGGCCGCACGCCAATACGAGCAGCTGTGCCGACACCTACACGAGACGCCTTTCCGGCACTATGAGGTGTCAAACTTCGCCATGGAAGGCCACGAATCACGCCACAACGCCGCCTACTGGGACCACACGCCCTACCTCGGCCTCGGTCCGGCAGCGCACTCCTTTGACGGCCACAGCCGCCAGTGGAACCCGGCAAATCTGAGCCAATATCTGCACAACATCGAAAATCATATTCCGTATGAAGAGCGCGAAGAGCTGGACGACACGGCGTTGTACAATGAAGCCGTGCTGCTCTCGCTGCGCACGCAAAAAGGACTGGATCTGAAGTACATCCAGAATCGTTTTGGAGCGGAGCGGGCTCAACAACTGCTCCACCACTTCCAACATTCGGTTGACCCGGGTTTTTACAAAAAAGAAAAAGACCGGCTCCGTCTGACGGAATCCGGTCTATGGTTTGCCGATGGCATCGCGGGCGACGCCTTCGAACTATAAGATCTTTTCAACAACTATTTCCCGAAACGATATCCCACGTTCAACGAGAAGTTGACGTAGGGATAACGCTTCCAGACACTGGTACTGGCGGGGTTTTCTTGAATAGTCGTTGCATCGGGATTATACCACGACTTGTTTGCACCAAAAGCGGCATCCAAAAAGAAATAGAGTTGGTTGGGCAATGTCAGACCGAGCCGCAACATCACTCCTGCTCCAAAACGGTCGCTATCATAGGTATAACCTTCCAACTTCTTCCCATGATTAGACATTGTGGTCGGGAAACGCATATCCAAAGCAGCACCCAGCATAAAAGCTTTGGCGTTCATATAGTCGCCGAACAGGAACAGAGGACCAACATCCAAGCGTGTAGGACCTGCAATGCAATAATCCAATGAGAGAAGACCGCCGATGGCACATTTTTCCTTCGGAATAGCGAAGTCCAACCCGATGGATGGACCGCCGAAGAATTTCGGAGCGACCTCAAAATCCAATCCGGCATTCAATCCGAAGAAGGACCTATAGGTTTTGGTCGCGGGAGATTGTTTATCCTCAATGATGGGTTCAACAGGCGTCTCCACGGGTGTGGCGGTGAAATCGTTGCCGAGGGTCCAGCGCACCTTGCCCTGGTGCGCACTGGGCACATAGCAGGTCAGGTTCTGCCAACGCTTGATGAGTTCCTGGGCCATCTTCTCGAACTGGGTCTCCAGTTGGCTAAAATCATCCAACAGGAAAGGTTCCTCGGAGGAAATCCCCTGGAACACAGCCTTATACAGCTTATTATCTTCCGCCACATCGTTGCCGCGGATAGCAATCACATAACTCTTGAGGTTGGAACCTTTGATGTTGCGGTTCACAACATTGTCGCGCACATATTTGAAGTAGGGGTTTTCCAAACCTTTTTCCGGAACGCCTAATGAAGGATCCATCGAGTGGTTGTCGTAGCCATCGGTAAAGGAGACCATGCAGGCATAGTCGAACTTCTCGGCATCGGGACGGGAAAGATTGTCCACATAAGTGGAGATCATGTCGGCGCCCTTGCGCATCGCGTAATAGAGGGCCGTGTTGTTGTAGAGGGTAAGACCTTGGATAAAGCGGGTCATCTCGTCGCGCGACTGGGCGGTCAGCGGCTCGATTTCGCGCACCATCTTGTCGGCATTGCCCATCGTGTTGAAGCCCATGATGCCGAGGCGGATGCTGCCGTCGGGTGAGGCGTTGTAGAGGATATTGATGAACTTGGTGGCGCTGTTTTTCAGCTTCTCGAAGTTGGTCTCGCCAAGGGATGTGCTGCAGTCAAGCACCAGCATCACCACCATCACCTTGTCGGTCTCGAAGTTCTGCTGGGCATCCTTCACTTCGCTGTCGCGCTGCCAGGTGTTGGTTTTCCCATTATACTGCCATTTCCAGAATTTCAGACCGCCGGCAAAACCCTCGGAGTAGTCGGTGCTAGCCTTATCGAAGGTGAAGGAGATGGACTCGTCGGCCTCAACCTTGCCGTAGATAGTCTCCACCGGGGTGAAAGTGATACCCCGCGAGGTGATGTTGGTGAGCTGATAGACGAAACGTCCGTTCTGGTCCTGGGTGATGGAATAATCACCTTCGATATAATACTTGGCCTTCTCGGCCTGGGCGAAGGCGGACAGCCCGCCCAACACGCAAAGCATTAGCAACAATATTTTTTTCATAGCACAAAAAATTTATTCTATTAACAATAAAAACAACTATTTATTGCCTTGGACACAACAAGGCAGCATCTATAATTAGCAGACAAAAGTAAAGAAAAAGCATGGACCATTTCATGCTTTTACAAATAGTTGTCAACCGTGAAATATGAATAACGGACGCATGGCGTATCAGACTTCACGATTCTTTTTACAATAAAATGAAACGTATCACTCGCCTAAAAAGCGATTAAAGTCCCAGATAAAGATTCACTGAAGCAAGACCGTCGTCCACCGAATTGCAGGTGATGGAGAACACGCGCAGGTGCTGTCCCAGGAAGGATGATTTGCCTTTGTCGGACAGCAACTGCAGCAACGGTCTCTGCGATGAGGAGTTGAAATAATCGAACTCCAGCAGGTTGTCGGAAGCCGTGTTCGTGCTGGCGAACTGATAGTAACGGTTGGAAGCCAGTGCCCCGTTACGGCCCAAATCGCGCAGATACCCAGCCATTGCCTCCGTGGACGGCGCAAAAATATAATACCCGTCACGATCGGCGAAGCAACGGTAAAGACCAGCCCTGAAAATCGTCGCATCCGGCATCTGCAAGTCTTCGGTAACTGGGTAAATGCCAGAGGGATAAGCCAACCGCATACTGTCGGTCCAGGCGCTGCCTTCAAACGGATTGTAGGCCTTGCCCAACGTGTCGTGCGGAATCAGCAGGTAACGGCAGACGACATTGGAGTCGTTAAGCATGGCGAACTGGTGGGCGGGATATTCCGCCATGGCCTCACGGTAACACCAAATGGCATTAAAGGGCATCTGGTCGTCCGGAACGGTCGTAACAGTCTTATGGCCAGCCATATCGACCAGCTTCGGATTATCGGCCGTTGCATATCCGGACATGAAAACCTCGTTCTGCGAAACCCGCAGCTGGTATCCCGACCACTCTGACAACGTTTTCAATTTTTCCAAGACAGAGGTCACGGATTCGTTGAACCAGGTGGACAGAAAGTCGAAATACACGGGATTATGGACAAAAAGCCAGTTCTGTTTCTGGTTTTTCTCCGCCACCACAATCAATTTCCGAAAAGACTTGTCCGACAACAGGTTCTTTGGGTGTGTGTGTTGCATCAAAGCCTTTTTCAAGAGTTCGATATTATCGGACACCGACAACACGTGATTGAAATAGACGAACTTAAGGCTCTTGTAATTCGTGCCGTAAGTGTAAATCTTGTATTGCTCGTACGAGGTGTAGTTGGCGGGGTCGATGCTGAGCGAGCGGAGCAGTTTCCGGAACGCGTGCTTGTCCGCCCGCGCGTTGAAAAGCAGCGACAGTCCGTTTTCTGACGCGTGCCCGGAGATGATCAGGGGCAGATCCGACGCGTCCATTTTACCGCTTACGGTCTCAAATGCAGGCAACACATCCATGGCGAACAACTCGTTCAGGCAGGGCTGGATGCCCTTGTAGGTGGTCTGCACAAAGTCGTCGTGGTCGTGGATTTCAAACAGGAACACAGCGTCGTTGGGCACCACCCCAATCAACGCCGCAGGCGTCTGCCTGAAGAAGGTATAGTAAAAGAAAATGCCCACGCCCATCAAGACTACGGCTATCAGGCTAATCCAAACCACCCAGGCCCGGTGTCCCTCACGATTGTATTCCTCTTTCATATCGGTTATTTTTTCAGATGTGAAAAATATCGGACAACCCCGCCTGCCGCCATCGGCACACCGGTACAGGCTGTCCGTTAATTAAAAGCTATTCCGCAGACGTTGCCGGCTCAGAGGAGGCTTCCGCTTCAGCAGGCTTATCCTCCTCCAAATCCACCATATTGTGGTCAACAAGGGTGTTGTACCAAAGGATAACCTTCTTCATGTTGGAGACATAGACACGCTCGCGGTCATATTCCGGCAGGACCTCGGCGAAATAGGCCTTCAGCGCGTTATTGTCCTTCGGCATCTCCTTCTTTGCACCGTTTTCCTTTTTATAAATAGATTGGAAAACAGACTGCAACGACACCTCGCCCTCCTCGGTGAAAATGGCGATATTGTCCAGCGTGGCCACACCGTCATGCGAGAAAGCCGGGAAACGATGCCCGTCAGCAAGTGATTCCACAATGAAATTGTTGGGGGCGCGGGAAATGAGTTTGTACAGACCGCCCTTTCCGGTAATTGATAAAATTTTGCTTAAATCCATAGTAAGTTGGTAAAGTTAAAGGTTTATAAGGTTTGTAATGTAAAAAGCAATAAAGAATAAA
>JAIKYR010000029.1 GCA_024682995.1 Bacteroidales bacterium
GCCAACAATCGTTTATAGCAGGCGATTTTGTCAGGTGTTTGCTTGGCAAAGCTGTGGCTGTCTGCTATCTCGTGCGTTTGAGGATAATCTCCACGCATCAGTTTCTCGTATGCCGTCAGCTTTTTGTTGCCATACTTTCCGGAATAAAATCCTTTGCGATCTGGACTCGGTTCTTCACCATTGGAACGCAACAAATCGGAAATGGCTTCCTTTAGTGTTACGGTTGGTTTCAATGCTTTTTGCGACAAAAAGTTGTTTCGGTTTTCTAACAATAAATTTTCGAAATTATCGGGAGAACCGACATCTTTTCGAACACCCACCAAGATGAAACGTTTACGGCGTTGCGGAACACCATAATTGGAAAAATCTATGACATGTGGCTTTACATTATACCCCAAATCCTCCAATCCATGAATCACTTTATGTGAATAGGGCTCGGCACCGTCTTTCTTATTCTTATCGAAAGCGTATGTGAATCCTTTAACGTTCTCAAAAAGAATCATCTTGGGCTGCACCAATTCAATGAACTTGATATAAGAAAATACCAATTGATTGCGAACGTCTTCTTCAACACGTTTCCCCGCCATGGAAAAACCTTGACACGGAGGGCCTCCGGCAACCAAATCCACTTTGCCTCTTAGTGATTTCAGTTGTTCAGGATAATGAGTCAGCACTTCATTGATGTCGTGTTCGGTTTGTGGCAACCAATCCGGCCAGTTGAAATGATTTTTGTTGTCAATCAGATTGTATTTCAGCGTTTCAAAAGCGAAAGCGTTTTTTTCAATGGCAAACAAGCCTTTCCATCCGGCCTGGTACAAGCCGAGCGACAACCCTCCCGCTCCCGCGAAAAGGTCAATCACCGTGGGGGTGTTACTCGCTCTATTATTTTGATTTGCCGCCACTTGTCACAAGTTCATATTTTTTTATCAACTTGCAAAGATAATCATTTTTCAGTCGTGAAAGAAAAATATTTTTTGAAATAATAAATAGCTAATTGTCAATAAAGTAAATATCTTTATTATTTTGCTAATCCCCAAAATCCACCCCAGCCTTCTTGGCCTGGGCGTGCTGGTAGCAGCGGCGGATGTAGTACTGGCGGCCGTCTTTGATGAGTTTCGCGCCGGTCTGGTGGAAACGGAAAGGCACGCCCGCCCGGATGCACTGCTCGCGCAAGGACAAGACCCAGTCGAAGTCCAACGGACGTGCGCCACGGCCGGACTCTCCACCGACGGAGACCTCCTCAATACTGTCATTCAAATAGTTGGATAGGTCTATCCGCTCAATCATCGGGGAGACAATGATGGTCTTGTACCGGATGGGCAATGCCTCAAAGATGGGCAACCGATGGTCGGCCATGGCCTGGTTCTCTACCGTGCAGCCGACCATCACGTTGGGGTAGCCGCTTCCCCAATCGTCGGGCACGCACTCCATAAACCGGTGTATGCGCTTGGTGAAGAAGTAGAAACGGCAGTCGCTGCGCTTGCGCATCATCGCCCAACATTCGGGCCTCCACGCGTCGGCGTCCTCCAACAGGAAGTCAGAGGTGAAGCAGGTGAAGACCATACTCCCCGGCAGAATCTTGTAGCTCTTGTCGCGCTTGCGCTTCACGGGCAGATTGAAGGCCAGCGTCTTGCGGGCCAGGTCACTGCCGATGTCGCTGCCGTACATCTCGTCTTGCCGATATACATAGCAGTGCCTGCAGCCCGGCGATATCTTGGTGCAGCCATGCCACGGATTCCAGTTGGCAATCAAATCTTGACAAGACATCGGTTAACTCCTGTTTATCTGGTTTCCTCTCTCCTACTCCACCACCATCTTCACAACCTTCTCCTCATCCCCCTGCACCACTTTGACCACATAGCAGCCGGGGGCGAGGGCGGTGATGTCAAGGGCAGTCGTGGGGCCAGAAGCGCGGCGGGTGAGCACGAGGCGGCCCGAGAGGTCGTGGACGCGGACCTCGGCATCGCCATCCTGCAAGCCGTCTAACACGATGCGGCCCGAGGCTGGGTTGGGATACAACGAGACTCTCTGGGATTCTGTGGCTTGCACGCCCGCAGTAATGTCGTTGTAGTCGTAAACGTAGTCGCACACATACTGCAGCACGTGGTCCACATCCAGGCTGTACCAAGCCTCGCGCACACAGGCGTCCACGTTGTCGTACATCCGCGGACGGTCCATCTCCGGATTCCAGGGAATCAGGGTGCTGCTGAGCGGCATAGCTGGGGCGTAGGTGTAAAGGCTCCGCTCCACCTCGTTGTTCGTCCCGTCATAATGGTGATACTCGGTGCAGTTGCCGCTGTTGTCATACAGATAGGTGAACTTGCCGTTGTACTGCCAGTAGGTGCCGTCGTCGCTCACGCTGTCCAAGACCAGCACCTTATGGCCGTCCACATAGCTCGTCACATATTTTTCCGAAAGGAACAACGTGCCGGAGTCAAAGCTGTAGCTATACCACAACTCTTCCACGCAGTCGTTGCCAACATACTGGTATTCCGTCTTCTGATACAACAAGCCGCCCATATTCAAAGTGGTGAGCACCAACTGGTTCTGCGCATTGTAGGCGTAGTTGTATATGCCGCCGAGCTCCCAACTGCCGCCGAAATTGTTGTAGTTGCTTCTCGAGGTGATCAGCCCCGCGGCATTGTAGGTGTAGTCGATGTAATAGACATTTTGCCACACCCCGCCGAGCTTCTGCCAGCCCGACAGCCGGACTAAATTGCCGGCGGCGTC
>JAIKYR010000057.1 GCA_024682995.1 Bacteroidales bacterium
GTTAATAGTTAATAGTTGACAATTAATAATTTATAATTGAGGGGATAAGGGTTATGGGTTTAGAAATTAAGAAATTAAGAAACTAAAGAGTTAAGATTAAGGGAGTTATGTCAAATTATTGTCTTTTATCATTCAATTCTCTATTATTATTCACTATTAACTATTAATTATTAATTGTTAATTGTTAATCACTCAATGGTATCCTTTCTTTTTCCCGAATTGATAGGCGAGGTAGCCGGCGAGATAGATTTTTTTAGGATCATTGAAGGCCATCTGGCGGATGAATGGAAAGACCATATCGGCGCAGAGGCCCACTTCCAAGGCGTTCAGTTTATAGTCATTACGAGAAAATTCAAAATTGAGGCCTGTTTTCACATAGAAGCCAGGACGGAAGGCAGTGTGGAGGATGCCGGCGAACATTCCGGCACCGCCAAGGATATTGTTCAGATTATGGATTTCGGGATCATAGCGGACGATTTCCGAGAAACCGGTGTTGTAGTTGAGGACCTCCACATAATTCGGGAGACCAATGGCAAGAGATGCACCGGCGGAAATGTTATAGCTAACCTTCACGCCACCCCAATAGGGCTTCTGGTGCAGCGTGCGCTGGTAGCCGTAACCGCCACGAAGGAAAAACAGCGTATAGAGTTGGCCGTAACGAAAAGGACGCACACCCTCATAATAGACGTTCACCGAACGGACGGATTTCGGATGCTGGTTATAGAGGAATTCCACCTCCCAATAATGTTTGTTGTTAAGGTCTGGGGTGCGTCCGTGCTGGAAGCCCACTCCCAGCCCGCTAGTATGGGCGAAGATCTCGATATCCCATTCCTTAGTAGTCACATCATGATAAAACTCCCCCACATCTTGTGCAGGCGACAGCAGAGTCATCACCACACAAGCTGACAGCAGAAGCCATTTCCGCAACACACCGATGGGACGGCTTTGTGACATGCGGAATGTTGGATTATTCTGCGGAATCGGCCGGGGCCTCGTAATAGGTGTAATGACCGTAAGCGGCGCATTTGTGCTGGGTATCGCAAGCGGATATCAACGCCAACACACAAAAAAACGTAACGACTAATACAATAATTTTCTTCATTTCCGTTAATGTTTAATCATATTTGTAATCAACGTGCAAAGATACCAAATATTATAGAGCCACGACAGGACGACAGACATTTTTTCAACAATTGAAGTTTAGAAACCTCCATATCATACTATTATGCTGTCTTCTGTGGGCGGGAACCCTGCCCGCGCAGCACGACCGCCTCCGCATCCCCGACAGCATCCCGCTGGACGACTATCCCAAGATTGCGGAATCCATCGTGCGCCATTTGGAGAACCACGGCTATCCCTTCGCCACTGTCCGCATGGAGGCTTCCGATCCAGAACACGGGGACATGTCACCCAAAGTATTTATTGACACAGGATTATTCGTGACTGTCGATTCCATCATCCTGCAAGGCGACGCCAAACTGTCATGCAATTTCCTCTACCCTTATTTAGGCATCCGACGGGGAATGCCCTACAACGAACAGGTGATCCATGCCGTGGACGAGCGACTTGCCGAGTTGTCATTCGCAGATGTGATCCGAGAGTCGGGGGTGGTTTTCGTTCGCGACAGAGCCTACCTTTACGTCTATCTCACCCCCCGCCGCACCAACCAGTTCGACGGCTATGTCGGCATTGTGCCACGGGACGAGCGCACCGGCAAGGTGGGGGTGGCCGGCGAGCTGAACCTCTCACTGAACAACCTGTTCCGCATCGGAGAGAGTATCGCGCTGCACTGGCGCAGCACAGAACGGCATTCACAGTACCTGCTCCTCACAGCCCGATTCCCATACATCTACCGCAGCCGTTTCGGAGTGGAGGGGTCTTTTGAGCTGGACAAGCGCGACACCTCCTTTCTCACGTTGGACTACCGCATCGGCATCCCCTACTCCTTCTGGGGCAACAGCTACATAGAGCCTTATTTCCATCACACGGGTTCCACCCTGCTAAACCCCGACCTGTTCCAACAAAGCGACACCGCCCATATCGACTACCGGAAGAACTTGTACGGGTTAAAGCTCCATTTCCGGCGGCTGGACTATCTTTTCAATCCGCGAAAAGGGGTGGATGTATATGCGGACCTGTCGGCGGGCACGCGCCGCATCATCCCCAACAGCCGCATTGAGGCCGAAGCATACGAAGGCTTGCCCCTAAAGCAAACCAGCTACCATCTTTCCGGACGGGTTTTCGGATACATACCGGCCGGCCGGCATTTTGTCATCGCACCCTGCGTGCAGGCCGGGTCCCTGCTGGGCGGCCCCCATTATTACAACGAGATGTTCAACATCAGCGGCATTGGACTTATCCGAGGCTTCAACGCCAACGAAATCGTCGCCTCCACGTACCTGCTTTATTCCCTCGAGCTGCGATTCCTTTTCAACAGAAATTCATACGTGAATCTCTTTTTCGATGGCGGCACCTACGAGCGACAGCTTCCCGAAAATTACCTGAAGGACAATCCTTTGGGATTCGGAGCGGGTGTACACATTGGGGTTAAAGCCGGCACTTTCTATTTGGAGTACGCCCTCGGACGGCAGTTAGGCAACCCCATCTCCTTCAAAACGGGAAAGATCCATGTGGGCATCGCAGTGGACTTTTAAAGGTCGGGAAGGGGGATGGCAGCTGTTTTTTACCCTTATCATCATACGATGTGTTGGATATTTCACTATTTTTGCAAACGTTTCCGTTTCTTTCAGAAACCGTTTTTTATTTTTCTAAAAATTAACAACCCTCAATTATGAAGTGGTACAAGCTACTCATCCTCAGCCTGATCAGCGGATTATTGCTGAGTTTTTCCTGGTATCCGCACGGACTGCCGTTCCTCATTTTCTTCGCCCTCATCCCGCTGTTTTTCCTGAGCGACGATCTGCTGAAACGGGAACGTGGAGGCGGTTTTGGGAAAGGATTCCTTTTTGCCTATCCCGGCTTCCTCGTCTGGAACGCCATCACCACCTACTGGATATGCTATTGCACCGTGCCGGGAGGCTTGGCGGCAGTCATTCTCAACGCCATGCTGCAGGCCTTGGTGTTCGCTGCGTGGCACGCCTGCCGCAAACACATTTCCACCGAATGGCATCCAATCCTGCTGGCCTCCTTCTGGATGGCGTTCGAATACCTGCATCTGAACTGGGACCTCACTTGGCCCTGGCTGAACTTGGGCAACGTGTTCGCCGTATGCCCGCAGTTTGTGCAGTGGTATTCCGTCACTGGAGCTTTTGGCGGAACCTTGTGGATACTTCTATGCAACTATTTGTTTTATAACTTAATACGCTCATTATCCACCGACAAGCACCATGCAAAGGCCCTTGGCATCGCCGTTGCCACCCTGATTGTGGTGCCCATCGTGATTTCCTGCATCCAATATGCACATTACAACCACAAGATTGACAAAAGTACGCCGATAAACGTTGCCGTTGTACAGCCCAACACAGATGTTTGGGAAGAGGAGTTCCGCATGAGCAACACGGAGCACGCCATCCGGATGCTCCAAACGGCGCAACCCTATCTGAACGACAGCACCCATCTCGTGCTCTGTCCGGAGACTTGCATGCCACACACTGTCTCCATGGAGATGCTTATTAACGGCACCTACCCTTCCCACATCCCCACCTACGGGTTTCTGCCGCTGATAGACAATGCCATCGTTGCCCACCCGAATTTGAACTTCATTATCGGGATTTCCGCCATGACGCTGTACGACCACAAGGCCTCCATCACCGCCATGAAGGTAGGACAAAACCAATACATCGACATGCACAATTCCGCCATCTGCTATGGTCCGCACCGTTACAATGGTCATCACCACAAAATGCGGCTGGTGCCGGGTGTGGAATCCTTGCCCTTCCCCAAGATTTTCGGCTTTCTCGGTGACATCATGATCAACCTCGGCGGCACACATTCTTCGTTAGCTAAAGACACCTGCTTCCGTATCTTCCCCATCACGGCCGGGGAGCAGACTGTAAAAGTGAGCACTGCCATCTGCTATGAATCCATCTATGGAGAGCTCTGTTCCCGTTTCGTGCGCAACGGCGCGGAACTGCTCACCGTCATCACGAACGACTCCTGGTGGAATGACAGCCCGGGGCACACCCAGCATTTCGAGATGTCCCGTCTCCGGGCTGTGGAAAACCGCCGGTACGTGGTGCGTTCAGCCAACGGAGGCACCTCGGGTGTCATCGACCCCCTTGGCAATGTTCTCCAACGCACCCAATATGAAGAACGAACGGCCTTCGACACCACGGTCTATGCCCAGCAGCACAAAACCTTTTACAGTAAATACGGCGACCTTCTTGCCAAAATAGCCGTCGGACTTTCGTTTGTCGGGCTTCTGCTTGTTATTATAAATCGTATCATAAAAGCGATCCAACATCGGAGAAACCGTTCCTGATCGATTCTTTTAAAAAAACGCACAATGAAACACTTCTGCACCATCCTTCTTTTGTCTTTGGTATACGGTTTTCTTTCCGCCGCACCCGTTGACAGCATAACGGCCAGGAGGGTGGCCACCAACTTCATGGCGGGAAAGACCGCTTCCAACCATCGGAACACAGAGGCTGAGCTGGCCTACACGGGGCGCAGTACATCAAACGCCACACGAAGTGTGTCCGACTGTTTTTACATTTATAACATTGGTGAAGGATTTGTCATCGTCAGCGCGGACGACCGGATGGTGCCTGTGTTAGGTTATTCTACGGAAGGGAGATTTAACATCCAAGACATCCCCGAAAATATGGCCGGTTTTCTGGAAAATTACAAAGCAGAGGCCAGTTTCATACTCAACAGGATCGGCAATGAGGCACGTCAGGACAGCCGATGGAGGACACTGCTTGCCGGTAGGCCCGCACCGAGCAGAAGCGGGACGGTCCTGGTGGGTCCGCTGCTCACCACCAACTGGGGGCAAAGTCCCCTTTACAACGCCCTGTGTCCTGCAGATTCGAACGGACAAACCGTCACCGGATGCGTGGCCACGGCCATGGGCCAGATTATCCGATACTGGCGGTTCCCCACGCACGGCATCGGGACACATTCCTACACGACATCCGACTACGGAACCCAGTCGGCAGACTTCGGCAACACCACTTACAACTATGCCGACATGCCCAACACTCTGACCAACAACAACTCACAAATCCAAATCAACGCAGTGGCCACCCTGCTCTACCATTGTGGAGTGAGTGTGAATATGGATTACGATGTGAGTGGCAGCGGTGCCTATTCATCATCGGTACCTTACGCACTCAGCACCTATTTCGGGTATCCCGAAAGCCACTATTATCATCGCAACAACTATAATGAAACCACCTGGATTGCCATGTTGAAAAACGATTTGGATCATTCCCGACCTGTTTTATATAGTGGAGATGGCGATTATGGAGGACATGCTTTTGTTTGTGATGGGTATGATGATGAGAACTATTTCCACATCAACTGGGGCTGGAAGGGGTCGTACAATGGTTATTTTCTTATATCCGCCTTAAACCCAGCCTATTACAAATTCAACACCAACCAAGGTGCTGTTATGGGTATTGACGGAGGGTCGCCCATTCTCCGTTGTTCGCTTCACGACATCAGTTTCCACATCCAAGCCGGCACCTATAGTGACCCCGTAGCCGTGAATTTCGTCAGCGGGAACCTGACATCTCCCCTACAGGTTACCTGCATCGGCAATTTCGCTTTCAGCACGGACTCCACCACCTATCTCAGTGCCGTCACCATACCCGCGACAGGCGGGCGATTGTATGTGCGTTACCAGCCTGTGGCACAAGATGCTGTAACGGAAAGCGGAATGGTTATCATCCGAAACACGCAGGTGAGCGACACCATTTTACTGACCGGCAGCACATACATACCCGACTGTGGGGCACCGCAGAATTTGAACATATCAACCAACGACAACCAGCATATCAACTTGTCATGGGGCGTGCCCCCCATCGCCGATGATCCGCAGACCTTCTCCTGGGCTGAACAGTATCTGGGTGCCGCCTATTATGCCGACAACTACAAGATTTATCTTCTGCACCGAATGGCATCCTCTGATCTGGCATCTTACCACCAGAAACAACTATCTGAAATCTCTTTTATAGTCCACGATGTCGCATCTGTCTATAAAATAGTCGTTTACACTGGTGGCAATTATCAAAGCGGAATCCTTTCCCCTGGCACGCTCGTCTGCGAACAGACGGTCAATCAAACGCTATCAATCGGCTATTGGAACACTGTGACATTGGACAATCCTATTTCTGTGGATGCCAACCAGGAACTCTGGTACGGCATCTATCTGGAAGCTCCAGGCGGACAAAGCTGTATGGTTCTCGGTTCAGGCAATCATCCCGGAAAAGGGAACATCCTGGGATATGTTTCCGGCTCTTCCGTTTCATGGTCGTGTAGTAACTTCTCAAATATGAGCTATGCTGTCAAAGCCACGTTCAAAAACACACCTGTCATACCAGACAATTTCTCCATATATCGCGACAACGTGCTTTTGGCTACCGTTACCGACACCTTCTACCATGACAATCTTTCCACCACAAGCGACTATCTTTACCGAGTTGCCATCAACTGGAACAATGGATGTTCCGCCTCTGCCCAGAAATCCTTCCGCAACGAATCACATATCTCCGTCCAACCCGACCATCTGGATTTCTACACCAACTATGGACATGTAAACAACACCTATACCGTTGACATTCATGGCAATGTCTTAAATCAGCCCATACGAGCAACCGTTTCCGGACCTTTTGCCATCAGCACTGACAACGTCACGTTCAGCGCATCGGCAACCCTTCCGATCCATGGCGGAACGCTCCATGTGCGATATCTTCCTCTTTCGGACACGGCAAGCTACGACTATGGGACTATCGCCTTATCTTCCGGAAACATTACAGAAACAGTATGGTTAAGCGGACACTGCTTTGAAAAAGATTGTCCCCCACCCGACAACCTACAGATTTCTCAGGACAACAGGCAAATTAACCTTCACTGGGATGCGCCCATCATAAATCCATCCTCATGCGTTATCTCATGGGACTCCACCATCAGTTATCTTTCCTCCTACGGCAACACACTTCCCGTTGAATATTTACAGCGATTTACCACCTCAGATTTAGCCGCTTATCATAACAAAAAACTCACAGCCGTTACTTTTTATGCTGTAACAGGAGTATCCTATAGAATTATGGTATATACTGGCGGAAGCGTTTCCAATTCCAATATTTTTAATCCCGGAACAAAAGTAGTGGAACAACCTGTGTCGGCCTATCAAGCCGGATGGAACACCATAATCCTCAACCAACCAGTTAAAATAGATGCCAGCAAGGAGTTATGGTTCGGAGTCAGCGGCCAAGATGACGGGAGCGAATTTTTTATCATTATGGGGAATAACACATATCAAAACAATAAAAATGTTATCGGATTTCATTACGACGGATGGACTTCCTGGTTCGCCAGCAATTCCAGCAATCTCGTCATGAAAGGGACATTGACTGATGATGACCTATCCGTGACAAAATACGACATCGCCCGCAATGCTGTTTTCAGGGGGGCAACAACCCAAACATCCTTCTCAGATCATATTAACCATAACGGACTGTATCAATATTCCGTCACGGCCATTTGGGATAATGGTTGTCGCTCCTCCGCCATTGATAGTATAACGGCGAGCGGCATCGTCATTCCGCCCAGCATCTACATCACCCTTGACAGCACCATCTGTTCCGACCAATTGCCATTAGTTTGGAACGGCCAGACCTTCTCGGATGGTGGGGAGCAGACAACCACATTGGAAGCCTCCAATGGTGCCGACAGCATCATAACGATGCGGCTGACAGTCCTTTACGGCACGCACAACGTCGAGACGGAAACCGCCTGCGAAGCGTTCACGTGGCACGGTGAAACGTACACGCAAAGTGGTACCCACACGCATGCCTACACCAACACCAACGGTTGCGCCAGCGTGGACACGCTGAAACTCATCGTCAACCACGGCACGCACAATGTCGAGACGGAAACTGCCTGCGAGAACTTCACGTGGCACGGTGAAACGTACACGCAAAGCGGTACCTACACGCACGCCTACACCAACGCCGACGGTTGCGCCAGCGTGGACACCCTGAAACTCACCGTCAACCACGGCACGCACAACGTCAAAACGGAAACCGCCTGTGAAGCATTCACCTGGCACGGGCAGACCTACACATCCACCGGCACCTTCACGCATGCCTACACCAATGCCGACGGTTGCGCCAGTGTG
>JAIKYR010000091.1 GCA_024682995.1 Bacteroidales bacterium
ATTAATAATTAATAATTAATAATTAATAATTAACAATTAACAATTAGTCACGATATGAAAAAAATCGCTATACTTACTGGTGCCGGCATCAGCGCAGAGAGCGGCATCAAGACTTTCCGCGACAGCGACGGTCTGTGGGAAAACTATAATGTGGAGGACGTGGCCACCATTGACGCGTGGTACCGCAACCCCGACCTGATGACCGACTTCTACAACGCGCGGCGTGCCGAGCTGGCGCACACCGAGCCCAACGAGGCCCACAAGCTCTGCGCCAAGTTAGAGGAATATTATGATGTCACCGTCATCACGCAGAACATCGACGATCTGCACGAGCGCGGCGGTTCCAGCAAGATCATCCACCTGCACGGCGAGGCCACCAAGGCATGCAGCGAAAACGGCAAACGTTTTGTACAGGACATCGGCTACCGGCCCATCGGCTACGATGAGAAGACGCCCGACGGTGCCCGCATGAGGCCCTTCATCGTCTGGTTCGGGGAGGCCGTGCCCATGATCGAAGAGGCCGCCAAGGTGGTGGAGAAGACCGACATCCTGATCATCATCGGCACATCGCTGAACGTGTATCCCGCCGCCGGACTCGTCCACTACGCACCCGCCGGCACGCCCATCTACGTCATCGACCCCAAAGACGTGCAGCCCATATCCCGTAACGTCCACTTCATCAAGGCGGTGGCCACCAAGGGCATGCGCCAACTCTACGACCAGCTTGTCCAGATGGCATAACCTTCCCGCACCAAATTCAGGACATCACACTATCATACAAAAAAGTTAAAAATTCACCCTCCGAACACGTTTGGAGGTAAAAACCTTTTTTGTATTTTTGCACCCGTTAAAATGAAACCCTAATTATTAACTTAAAACATTGAATATGAGTAACGTTAAGTACGTTTATACCTTTGGAGGAAAGACTGCTGAAGGTAAAGCTGACATGAAAAACCTGCTCGGTGGCAAGGGTGCCAACCTTGCGGAGATGTGTCTTCTGGGTCTCCCAGTGCCTGCCGGTCTGACCATCACCACCGAATGTTGCACCGCCTATTATGCCAACAATTGCGAGCTTCCCGCAGGACTTATGGACGAAGTTTGGGCAGGTATGAAGAATGTGGAGAACATCATGGGTCTCAAATACGATGACGCCGAGAACCCCCTGCTCGTCTCCTGCCGCTCTGGCGCCCGCAGCTCCATGCCTGGCATGATGGACACCGTACTTAACATCGGTCTCAGCTCCAAAACGCTCCCCGGCCTGATCAAGAAAACCAACAACCCCCGTTTCGTCTATGACTCCTACCGTCGTCTCATCATGATGTATGCTGATGTGGTGATGGAGAAAGCCGAGGGCATCGAACCCGCCGACGGCAAAGGCATCCGCAAGATCCTGGATGACATGCTGGATGAGTTCAAGGCGATGAAGGGCTACAAGAGCGACACCGAGATTACCGAAGAAGAGCTGCTGAAACTCGCTGACGCATTCAAGGCCAAAATCCGCGAGGTGCTCGGCACCGAGTTCCCCGACGACGCCAAAGCCCAACTCGAAGGCGGCATCAAGGCCGTGTTCAAGAGCTGGAACGGCAAAAAGGCCATTGCATACCGTCGCATCGAAGGTATTCCCGATGACTGGGGCACCGCAGTGAACGTACAGGCGATGGTATTCGGCAACATGGGCGACAACTCCGCCACCGGTGTGGCCTTCACCCGTAACCCCGCCACCGGCGACAACCAGTTCTACGGCGAATGGCTCATCAACGCCCAAGGCGAGGATGTGGTGGCCGGCATCCGTACCCCCAACCCGCTGAACGACGAGACCAAGAACGAGCAGAACAAGATGATGCACTCCATGCAGGAGCTGATGCCCGATACCTACAAGGAACTTTGCGACATCCGCGAAATCTTGGAGAAAAACTATCACGACATGCTGGACGTGGAGTTCACGATCCAGGAAGGCAAGCTCTACATGCTGCAATGCCGCGTGGGCAAACGTACCGGCGTAGCCGCTCTAACCATGGCGCTGGACATGCTGCACGAAGGCCTTATCGACGAGAAGGAAGTGGTGATGCGCCTCACACCTGCCCAGCTCGATGAGCTGCTGCACCCGATTCTGGATGCCGCTGACGAGAAAAAACACGACGTTATCGCCAAAGGTCTGCCCGCAGGCCCTGGCGGCGCCGTAGGCGTTATTGCCCTGGACAGCGAGACTTCCAAAGCCTATACTGAGAAGAAAATCAAGAATATCCTCGTACGCGAGGAGACCAATCCCGAGGATGTGGAGGGTATGCGTTCCGCTACCGGCATCCTGACCGCCCGCGGCGGTATGACCTCCCACGCGGCTCTCGTGGCCCGCGGCTGGGGCAAGTGCTGCATCGTGGGTTGCGATGCCGTGAAAATCGACATGAACAGCCGCACCGTTACCATCGCCGGCAAAACCTTCAAGGAGGGCGACCTGCTGAGCTTGAACGGCTCCAAAGGCTGGGTCTATGCCGAAGAGGTGAAGATGATTGACGCCACTGAAAATCCGCTCTTCCAAGAGTTTATGAAACTTGTGGACAAATACCGCACCATGGGTGTGCGCACCAACGCCGATAATCCGGAAGATGCCCAGAATGCTATCAACTTCGGCGCTGAAGGTATCGGTCTGTTCCGTATCGAGCACATGTTCTACGGCAAGAACAGCGAGAAACCGCTGGAGAAACTGCGTAACATGATTCTGTCTGACACTTTGGAAGAGCGCGTTGCCGCTCTCAAGGAGCTGGAACCGTACATCAAAGAGGCTGCCAAGGGCACGTTGAAGGTGATGGACGGCAAACCGCTGACTTTCCGTCTTATGGACCCACCGTTGCATGAGTTCGTTCCCCAAACGGAAGACAAACAGCGCGAGAAAGCCAAAGAGCGCGGCATCAGCTTTGAGGAAATCAAAAAGCGTATCGACGCCCTGCATGAGGTGAACCCGATGATGGGTCTCCGTGGTGTGCGTCTTGGCATCATCTATGCTGAAATCACCGAAACCCAGTTCCGCGCCCTGTTCGAGGCCACGGCTGAGTTGATGAAAGAGGGCTTCGACCCGCATCTGGAGATCATGGTTCCGCTCACCATCAATGTGAAGGAGCTGGAACACCAGAAAGCCATTGCCGACCGCGTTTTGGCTGAGGTGGAAGCCAAGTTCGGTGTCAAGATTGAATATCTCTTCGGTACGATGATTGAGATTCCGCGCGCTACTTTGGTGGCCGACAAGATTGCCAAGGTTGCCCAGTTCTTCTCCTTCGGTACCAACGACCTTACCCAGATGACCTTCGGTTTCTCCCGCGACGATGTGAACGCCATCGTTCACGAGTATGTGGATCAGAAGATCATCCCTGCCGATCCGTTCAACACACTGGATCAGGAAGGCGTTGGCCAATTGGTGAAACTCGGTGTGGAGCGTGGTCGCAGCACCCGCGCCAACTTGAAGTGCGGTGTTTGCGGTGAGCACGGTGGTGATCCCGCATCCGTGGAGTTCTTCTACAAAGCCGGTATGACATACGTGTCCTGCTCTCCGTTCCGCGTGCCGGTGGCTCGTTTGGCAGCCGCACAGGCAGCTATCAAGAACGATAAATAATACGCAACCAATAAATGTCACGGCGGCATGAGATTCTCTCATGCCGCCGTTTTTTTTAATATTACCGAAAACAGTTAGTAAAACAGCTGTACGTTATTTTATTTTTGGACAACCATTTTCCTAGTTAGAGAAGTACCTTTGAAGGATAAAGTATAGTAATACACACCCGCAGCCCAATTGGAAGTGTTCACATCCAGATAGTTCTGACCCTTCGAGCCGGACTGCTCTTGAGAATACAACTGCTGTCCCAAGGTGGAATAGATGCTGATGTTGGCGGGACCGTCCTCCGGCAACACATACGAAATACGCGTATGGTCAAACGCAGGATTCGGCTCGTTCTGTTTCAGGCCCACACCATTCTCTTCTGCGTAACCGTCCACACCGAGGTTGGTACAAGTAACAACCGACTTAAAATTATCTAGGGGATTAACATCCAAGTCCACATCACAAATCACTTTGAATTGAAGCATATTATAGTTAAAATGCACCAGAAATCCCTGTGACATGGTGTAATGGATGGTATCACCAGCTGCAATGGGACGGGTGCCATGCTCATATATTGTGTCAAAATTATTAGCAATAGCCATAATGGCATAAAGATCATACTCACTGACTTCGAAGTAACTTTTATTGCGTAAAACAAACTTAGGATATACACTGTCACCTATCCTCAGACAATCAGTATTAACATCATCCGTCGGGTAGATGAATTCCACCACCTCCAAGTCAGGATGGCCCGGTCCCAAATAAATGTCATCAATAGCAGGGTCAATCCTGTTCTTGTGATTAGTCAAGGTGAATCTCAGCTGGCCCACCCCATTGAAATTCCGGATAGTGGTCTCATAACGCTCCCAATCCGGGGACGCATTGCGGTTATTGGCGAAACTCAACGTATCCACCAGCGTGAAATCATTTCCGGAGCCTGCCTCAATGGTCAGGTCAAAGGAAGTGTTGGCATCAATGGCTTCCGCTGGAGCATAGAAATACTTGTAGAACGACAACTCGAGCGGATACTGTGTCTGACGGTGCATATTCAAACACTTGGTCGTAACAGCCGTCCATTTCGAGTAATTGACCGTACCACTCTTGCCTTCTACCATTGCATACCGGCCATAGGGCATGGTGTTGCTGTAAGTATGGTCGTAAGCCGGACCGTAATCGGAAGCCGAATTCGGACTGGCGCCTTGCGACACACACCATTTGTAATTCACCGTATTGGAGCCTGTCGGCTCCGTCCATCTGGAGTCATCGAAGTGCAGATCTGTCATTCCCGTATTCTGATCGAAGTTGTCTGTGAAGTTGTTGATATTGGAGACAATAGGACCCAGAACATTGGTGTTGGCCGTAGCCGTCATCGTATTGTTCAATGCAAACTGGTCGCCCGCATAGCTTACCGAGGCTTCCACATTAAACTCACCCAAGGCACTTAGGTTGACATGGGGAATGGCTATAACCGCCGTGGCATCCTCTGCCAACGAACCACTCTGCAATATTTCGGTATAGGTACCAGCATTGGCACCGGTGATATTCACCGTTACAGTTGCTGCATTGGCGGAGGAGAAGGTCTGGGATTGGGTGCCAAAATTCCTCACCGCAACCTTAATAGTGGCTGCCGTATCCATACACACATTACCAACAGGGTGGATGATTTCGGAAACGCCCAAGTCAATCGGCTTCGGCGGAACTATATTGACCGCATAGTCTTCCGTCTCACCTGGATAACTATACGGAGTACAAGCATTGGAGAAATTAGCAGTCACACAAATCACTCTCATACGGGTCAAACCCACAGAAGATGTGGTAGGAACCGCAAAGTTGAAGCTCGTAGTAGCATTGGCGGCTGTACTGGCAATGGGCCCCTGCGTCGTCACCTTCTCATTTGGCTCGAAGGTACCGTTCCTGTTCCAGTCAATATAGACAGTCTTATAAATGGTTCCAATAGCGGAGGCTGTAAAAGAGTGCGTAACGGACATCGGATAGTTCTGTCCCTGGATCAGCTCGGCTGCCGGCACCGTTGCCGTATAATCGGTGTACATGCCGTCGCCTTCAGCCATATAGTTGGTGAACGGCGTACCCTGTCCGTTGTTAATGGTGGAAACCGTCACATTGGAGATATCCAGACCCTCAGCCTGCGTGGAGCGTGAGATACAAGGATCGCCCACATTCAGAGTCATACAGAAGGTGTCATTGGCGTGTAATGCGTCACCAGCCAAACCCGTATAGGCGCAGAAGGGCACATCGAAATAGACTTCCGACAGGTCAACCGGAGTATTGAACACTCGTGTAATCGTGGCACCGGCGGCCAACGTGCCCGAATAGAACTCCGTCACCGGCACACCATTGCCCAAACGATACGACACTGGGACGTTGGAAATGGCCGTTGTTCCAAAATTCTTGACGGTAACCGCCACAAGCTCATTGGACGTATAGTGGTCCTGCAAATTAGGGGTGACTATGTCAACAACACCCACATCATACTGCGGAACCACCGTATTTATGGTGATTGTGCTCTTCGGTGACTGGCACGTGTAGTTGAACAGGAACCGAGTGTTCCAACGGTATCCGCCATCCGTAAAAGCAGTACCCGTAGCCGCCGACAACTGATAGACACGGCGTTCGGTATTGTTGCTGGAATAGAATGTGTTGGCAAACTTCGGTTCCACAACACCCAGATTTGCCATACAACTGTTGTCACCGCAATCATGTTCCACATACATCATAAGGGCGCCACCAGTGTAGTCGAAACGGCCCTGCACTGGAATGGCGACCCATCCCAGCTGGTCAAAGGCCATATCTCCGTCATACACCAGCTGCGCATTGTTGGTCAGCGTTGTCCAAGTGGTCAATGTGGGAGCCGTGGTCAACGCCGTTTGGTCGGCTGCCGCATTGGCCAGCCATATCCGGATCGGAATGCCGATACCGGTCGTGTTGGCCGTGTTCACCTTCACATAGATTGAATCTATCGTACCAGCCACCCCACCAGTTTCCGACTGTCTGTAGAGGATCTGCGCATACGACTTGCCACGAGTGGAAAGCATATTGAACGGGGCCGAATTCGTGGTATTGTCTGTTCCAACAGTGACAAACCGCTTGAAATCAGGACTCTCCACACGACCGCTGTAGTAATATGTCTGGTTCGATAAAATGGGATCCGTGGTGAAACTGGTTCCCTGTGCGAACGGAATTGCATCGTTTTGATTATGGTAGAAATAATAGAAATTCATACCTGTCTGGATCGGGTTCACTGTCAACGTGTTACCGTAAGCGACCGTATAGCTCAACGGTTGCGGGGCTACCGGATTGGCCGGCACATATAGCATACCGGTAATGGTATCATTGCCGTGATAGGCCCACATATTGCTGTTGACAGGATTGGAATAAATGGTATAGTTGTACGAGCGGTTAGCCGTCGTGGAGCTCATATTGGCCACATTCAGCGTCACATTGGCCGTATCCAGATGCGGAAGCGATGTTGTCAAGGGCTTGGTGTCCGTAACCACATACGAGCCATCCGCGAAGCGGCCTGTCACATTGAACGTGTTGGCCGGAATGGTCGAAGAGGATGTCGTATCCGTGTTACGCACACTCACCACCACAGGCTGGTTGGCGGAGATGCCGCACTGGAACGACTTCGGCGAAATCAGATGCCGTGTCTCCAGGTCGTACTGGGGCACCTGCACGTTGATGATGATGGGCGTGCGGCGTGTTATACAGTTGCTGGTCTGCGTCTTGGCCTCCACATAAAGGGTCACCGTATCATACAACGGCCCCGTGGTGTACGTGGGATTGGCCGTGGTCGGCAGCGGGGTCAACGCAGTCGTTGTAAAGGGATCTGCATAAAAACGCCACTGGGTGATTTCCGTGTTGCCGTCAGGAAGCACCGGACGGTCAGATGGATGTAATACGGTAAATGTCTCCGAATAATTGCCATCATAGACAATCGGGGTGCGCGGAAATTGGGCTGTACGCAAGGAAATGAACGTTCCACGAATGGTGTCATTACCTCTATACACAAGAGGATCGCCAAGCATATCGGTAAAAATCACGCAGTTGTAGGTGCTGTCCTGATGATGATAAGTGGCGAAATCAAAAGTGGAGTTAAAGGTTACCTGTTTCACCTCTTCAGGTGCAAACGGTTCCGTAATCAGCTGCGTAATCTCCTGATTGTTGAAACGGGCGTGAACCACCACCTTGTTGGCCGGAATCACCACATTCAGCTTGTTCTTCAAGGTCACATGAACATGCTCGTCATACAAAGCACAATAGGAAGGATACGGTGTAGTTTGCGACATTTGGGGATAATCCATACTAACAGTCTCCACATCGTAATACGGGATATCCGGCACATGCACACATATCGGCAATTTCTCGCTTTCGCACTGCAAGTCTGCGATGCGGATGGCAAGATTCAGACGTTTGCCGTATGCACTTCCCCAAGTACCTGTTATTGCGGTCGTATTCCCGTTCCTATATTGCACAAGACCAGCTACTGCTGTAGCCTGGAATTTGGGATATACCGTCGTCCCGGAAACGGCAGCACCGCAATTGTTACAGGAAGTGCAATAATCGTTGCAGTTGGTCTCCGTCAGCAGCATCAGGTTGCCCGTCGTGTAATTGAACGGCGTGGGCAGGTTGAAGTAATGCCAGCCCGTGTCTCCGAAGAACACCATGTCATCCACCACCAGGGTGGCGTCCAGAATCTCATTGTTCCAATCATACGCTTCGTTCGCGAGTATGTTCAATTGGGTCTCCTTAAGATACAACTTGATGGGTATGCCGTTTTCGCCTGTGGCCTTGGTCGTCACGTAAAAACCGATACGGGCAACCGGACCATATCTGCCAACATCATTCTGCGTGTAAATCATACGCCCACGGGAATATCCGGATGCGAAGACAAACGGTTTGTCGTCCGGAGTGAGGGTGTTCGGCGATATGGATGTCCCCTTGCCGGTACCTATGACATTATCGTGGATGTAGCCGTAATTGGCCGTAACAAAGAATGTGGTGTCAAAGAAAATCGTTGGAGTTGTAAGAGAGGTACCATATTTAATATGAGTCCATTGTTCATCGCCCGTTCTGGCATACCAGGCCAGCACACCCTGCGGGATGGATGGCGGCAGACTGGCCGTCAGTGTCCCTGAGGTGTAATACGTGATATCCACCGTATCGGCAGCTATTGGTTTCGCTGACTTACCTCTTGAGACAATCAGCTCACGGATGGTGTCGTTGTACTGGAGACGGTCGCGACTGTCTTTGGTCACCCATACTATAATATTATAATTATCATCTATGTTTATCTGATGGTTGGTGAAATCATAAATCGTGTTGAAGACAAAGGATTTTGTCTCATGGCTGCCCAACGTGTCCGTCATCGTCTCGGTCACAACC
>JAIKYR010000115.1 GCA_024682995.1 Bacteroidales bacterium
TGTAGCTGGCCTGCCCGATATGGCCCACAATGGCCACATCCACCATGCCCAGCAACGGCACGGTAATGTTGGTCACGATGCTCGGGACCGACAAACGCAATATCTCCCTATTTCCCACTTTTCACCTTCTCAATGATTTCCTCCTGTTTGGCTGCGGGCATCGGCTGGTATTGGTAGAATTCCATAGAATAGTTTGCTCGTCCGGACGTGATGTTACGGAGGGCAGTGGCATAGCCGAACATCTCCATCAGCGGGATGAAACCGTCGAGTTTCTGGGAGCCCTTGCGGAAACGGCGCATGTTCTCAATGCGTCCGCGCCGCTTGTTGAGATCGCGGGTCACGTTGCCGATGTAGTCGTCCGGGGTGTTGACCTCGATTTTCATGACCGGCTCCATGATGATGGGGTTGGCTTTGCGGAACGCCTGCTTGAAACACTGTGCGGCGCAGAGCTGGAAGGCCATGTCGCTGGAATCCACCGGATGGTAGCTCCCGTCCACCAGCACGCAACGCACGTCCACCACAGGATATTCGGCAATGGGGCTTTTCTCCATGGCTTTGCGCAAGCCTTTCTCCACCGAGGGAATGAACTCCTTGGGGATTACACCACCCTTGGTGACGTCCACGAACTCAAATCCTTTGCCAGGATTGGGTTCGAAACGGATGACCGTATTTGCGAATTGTCCTTTGCCGCCGCTTTGCTTCACATGTTTGTAAGCCTGCTCCACCGCCGTGGTCAGGGTTTCGCGGAACGACACTGAAGGCTCGCCCACCGAAATCGGCACTTTGAACTCGTCGCGAATGCGCTCCACGAGGATTTCCAGGTGCAGTTCGCCCATGCCGGCGATGATGGTCTCCTCAGTCTCCTCATCAAAATGGGAATGGAACGAAGGATCCTCGTTGCAGAGTTTGGCTAAGGTCTCACCTAGCTTGTCCCGACTTTTCTTGTCTTCCAGAATCACTTTCATCTCAATGACCGCTGGCGGCACGGATATGGATTCCAGCAGGACGGGTTGTCTGTCGTCGCAGAGGGTTTCGCCGGTGCGGGTGAACTTCATGCCCACTAGGGCCACAATCTCGCCCGTACCAGCCTCTGTAATCTCCTCCCGCTCTTTGGCTTTGATGCGGAAGATACGCCCAACCCGCTCGTATTTACCTCTGTTGGTGTTGAATACACTCATGCCACTCGTAAGTTTACCGCTGAAAATACGAATGAATGTCTGCTGTCCCACATAGGGGTCATTGATGAGCTTGAAGGCTAGGGCAGAGAAGGCCTCGTTGTTGGAGGGGTTCCGTTGGATGATTTTCTCCTCGTCGTTGGGGTCATGGGCCATTACACCGCCCAAGTCCGTAGGCGACGGCAGATAGTCCACGATGGCATCCAGCAAGAGTTGGATGCCCTTGTTACGATATGCGGCGCCACACAGTACCGGCGTGACCAGCAGTTTGATGGTTGCTTCGCGGATGGCTTTTTTGAGAAGTTGTTCATCGATTTCGGCATCTTCCAGATAGAGCATGGCGATGTCATCGTTGTAGTCCGCCAGAATCTCAATCATGTGGCGGCGTGCCTCCGTGGCGGCGGGCATCAGTTCGGACGGGATATCCGACACGACTCTTTGCTTCTCCTGGAAAGTGATGGCCTTCATGGAGACCAGATCCACCATGCCGAGGAAGTCGTTCTCGGCACCAATGGGCATTTGGATAGGCATCGCGTTGGCGCCCAAATACTTGTTCATCTGGGACACCACCTCCGCAAAGTCTGCACCGGTGCGGTCCATCTTGTTGACGAAGGCGATGCGGGGCACGCGGTATTTCTCCGATTGGTTCCACACCGTCTCGCTTTGGGGTTCCACGCCACCCACGGCGCAGAATACAGCCACCATGCCGTCGATGACGCGCAGCGAACGTTCTACCTCAATGGTGAAGTCCACGTGGCCCGGCGTATCTATCAGATTGATCTGATGGTCATTCCATTGAGCTGTAATGGCGGCGGACGCGATGGTGATGCCTCGTTCCTGCTCCTGTTTCATGAAATCCATCGTGGCCTGGCCGTCATGGGTTTCCCCCACCTTCCGGTTTACCCCCGTGAAAAAGAGGATGCGCTCAGACACAGTAGTCTTGCCGGCATCAATATGAGCGGCGATGCCGATGTTCCGCAGTTTTGATATTTGCATGAAAAGATTATGTTAGTTATTTACGGGTCCAGCGGCAATTCACATACTGGTACACCGGCTCATTGTTGGTTTTCTTATAGACGACAACAGCAGCATAGCAATTCTCCGGCGTATATTTGCTCTTCATATCAAAGGAGAAGGTATGCGTGAACTCCGCATTCTGATCGCCGTTGGAGAAGAGCTGCTCGCCGAAATAGTCATCTCCGGATGAGGCCTCGCGCACCACAAAGTCATGCACCGGGTCAGATTCCGAACTGCCATTTTGGGTATAATGCAGACCATCCTCCATCAAATAGGCCACGATATAGAAATCATGTATATTGATGATACTCTCGTAGTTGCGGGTCTTCACATAGACCAGCATCTTGCCGTCCTTAATCTCATGCGACACGTCAAGTCCCATATAACAATATGTTCCCAAGAGGTTTTGGCAATATCTCGGGGCCTGCGACTGTACATTCTGTGTGCTGTTTCCGACGAAGAAGCTGGGGGTTCCGGCACCTTGGCCGCGGTCTGATTTGAACGAATTCCATAATCCCGAGGACACCGCCTGCGGGTCGCCGGAAGCCTTGATCGCCAATCCGACACAATCGCCACCTTCTATACAGCTATTCATGGTAGGCACGCCCCATTGGCCGCAATACTGGCACCAACTGGCCGTATAGTTGAACACCAACGCCCAAGTCTTCTGCTGCGGGTTCAGGTTGTCATACGGAGTGGGTTCCGGTACTGGTTCCGGTTCGGGTTCCGGTTCGGGTTTGCAAGCGACGATCACAACCGCCAACATCATAAAGAAGAAGAGTTTCTTTTTCATAATATTCTGTATTTTAAAAATGTTAACAAAACAAGCTATTAATAATTTTCAGCATTCACTTCAAAGAAAGACTGGGGATGTGCGCACGTAGGGCAGACATCCGGTGCGTTGGTGCCTACCACGATATGGCCACAATTGCGGCATTCCCACACTTTGACTTCGCTTTTGGCGAACACTTGGGCCGTCTCCACATTGTGCAGCAGGGCGCGGTAGCGTTCCTCGTGATGTTTCTCGATGGCGGCAACCATGCGGAATTTCGCGGCCAGCTCAGGGAAACCCTCCTTTTCAGCCGTCTGGGCGAAGCCCTCGTACATGTCTGTCCACTCGTAGTTCTCTCCGTCAGCGGCGGCGGCCAGATTCTCAGCCGTATTGCCGATGCCGTTCAGCTCCTTGAACCAGAGTTTGGCGTGTTCTTTCTCATTGTCGGCGGTTTTGAGGAACAGGGCGGCAATCTGCTCATAGCCCTCCTTCTTGGCTTTGGATGCAAAATAGGTGTATTTGTTGCGGGCTTGGGATTCACCGGCGAACGCCGCCTCCAGGTTCTTCTCCGTTTGCGTGCCGGCATATGGGTTGGCCTTGGTGGGCGCTTCGGCAGAGGTTTCCTCTATCAGCTCAAGATCTTCGATCCCTACACCACAAATGGGACATACGGGTTCTTCATTGTCGGCGACTTCAAAAATGGCGCCACAGATGTTGCATTTGTACTTTTTCATGTTGTTTGTTTTTTTGTTGTTTTTCTATTGTTATTAAGGTACAAGAATCGCAAAACGACATTCTTGGAAAAAACGCCATTATACGGAATGGCAAAAATACATTTTTTTCATGAAAACCCATGTTAAAATTTTAGAATAAAACTGTATCTTTGCATACTTTTTATCATAGTCCGCTATAATGGTCATACGAGGCCGTTTACACCCATTATTTTTAACGCATGGTACAACAGACCACAGACACTTTCGGAATGCTTTTCACTCTGACAGACTGGGGTGACACCCACGGTGATGCCTTGGAGGGACGTATAGAAGGGTGTCCTGCCGGCATTTACTTGGATCAGGACTTCATACAGACGGATCTGAACCGTCGCGCTCCCTGTTCGGAAGCCTTGTCCACCCGCCGGCGCGAGCCCGACACGGTCTCGTTTCTGTCCGGTGTGGATGAGCGCCGGCGCACCACCGGCGAGCCCATTCTGTTCCGGATTCCGAACCGGGATGTCCGTGTAATAGAAGAGAACAGACACGTGATTCGTCCCTCGCACTCCTCATACACCTACTTCAAAAAATACGGCTACATGGACAATGAGCTGTGTGGGCGGGCATCCGCGCGGCAGACCGTTTGCCGCGTGGTCGCTGGCGCCATCGCCAAGCTGGTCCTGAAGCCCTACGGCATCACCTTCGGCAGCGAGGTGCTGCGAACTGGCATGCCTGCGCGCGATGGCGACAGCGTGGGGGCGGTGGTGCGTGGGCACATCCGCCACCTGCCCGCCGGACTGGGCGAGCCGGTCTATAACAAATTCTCCGCCCAACTGGCTTTCGCCATGATGTCCATCAACGCCGCCAAAGGCTTCGAGATCGGCTGCGGCTTTCACGCCGCCGAGATGTGTGGCAGCGAATACAACGACCTCCAGAATCCGGACTTCAGTTTCCGCACCAACCATGACGGCGGCGTGCAGGCTGGCATCACCAACGGCCAAGACGTCTGGTTCTCGGTGGCCTTCAAGCCTATACCGTCGGTGCGTTTTGACCAGCCGAGCATCGATTTCGAGGGAAATCCGGCTATCCTCAAGGGTTCTGACCGCAATGACCTGTGCGTGGTGCCGCGGGTGTTGCCCGTGGTGGAAGCCATGGCCGCCATTGTCACGGTGAACGCACTCCTGATGAGCCAGCAATCTCATCATCCAATTCTCTAACATCTCTCCCCTCCCTAAGTTGCGCTGGAAGGCGATCGTTTTAGCACGTGGAGTATATCTGGAGTGTTGATGGTAAATTATTGATGATTTTTGAAATTTAACAATCAATTGTTAAAATATAAAATATTTTCAATGATTATATGGTTGTATTAAAATATTTCTTATTTTTGCATCGTTAAAATATTGTTGGACTATTGAATTGTTGAAAAAGTATGAAAACATCTACCATCCTCCCCCAGGAGTTAAGCTGGACCGAAATCAAGAACATTGTGCTTGCCGTCTCGGACCAAATTAAAGAGACTGCCCAACTGATGAAGGAAAACGAACGGAAACTCAAGGAAGACCGGGAAGAAGCTGCGAGACAGGCCGCCATACGGTCCGCGGAAATCGACCGCCAAATTAAAGAAGACCGGGAAGAAGCTGCGAGACAGGCCGCCATACGGTCTGCGGAAATCGACCGCCAAATTAAAGAAGACCGGGAAGAAGCTGCGAGACAGGCCGCCATACGGTCCGCAGAAATCGACCGTCAGATCAAGGAGAGCAGGAAACAGGCTGCTATACGTTCTGCGGAAATCGACCGGCAGATCAAGGAGAGCAGGAAACGGCTTCTGGAAAGCAAACGCGATTGGGATGCGGCCATGAAACGGATGGAGGTGACGGATGTTCTCGCCAAACAGTGCCTGAATGAGACCAAGTACCTGCGAAACCTCTTCCAGACCGAATGGGGACGTCTCATCGAATCGCTGTGCACGCCCGCCGCCCTCAAGCTCTTCTCCGACCTCGACATCGGCATCAGTCATATCTACACGGAAGGGCGCAAGGCCAAAGACAACGGCATAGACCGCATGGAGGCCGATATCATTCTCTGCAACGGCACTGTTGCCGTGGTGGGTGAAGTCAAGACCACCTGCACCGTCAAGCACGTGGACCGCTTCCTCGAGAAGATGAAGCAGTTCAAGGTCGTGTACCCGGAGTTCTCCGGCAAGACCGTCTATGCCGCCGTGGCCGCCATCAAGTACAACCAGTCATCCGACACCTACGCCCGCAACGCCGGATTGTTCGTCATCCGAACCACTGGCGACGGCGTCTTCTCCATGGACCAGCCGAAAAAACGGCTCACCTATTAGGGCGATGCCGTTGTGGGCATGTGGTCAGTGCGTCAACGGTAAATCTCTTTCCTCTTGTGTGTAAAAAAAGTAGTATCTTTGCAGCTGCAAATAAAAATCTGCTTTTTCTATACAGTCAGTAACATATGCGGTACAAATCCGACCTTTCCCATCCCATTTACGACATCGTGGCGCAAGCTGCCGACGAGATTGGTGTGGTGGCTTACGTGGTGGGTGGGGTGGTGCGTGACCTCATCATGAGGCGGCACAATACGGACATCGACATCGTGACGGTGGGCAGCGGCATCCGGCTGGCGCAGCAGACCGCCGCCCTCATCTCCCCCAATATGCACGTCAACGTCTATAAGAACTTCGGCACTGCGCAGTTCCATTTTGAAGGCTGCGACATTGAGTTTGTGGGGGCGAGGCGCGAATCCTACCGTCAAGACTCGCGGAAGCCCGTCGTGGAGGACGGCACCATCGAGGACGACCAGCTCCGCCGCGATTTCACCATCAACGCCATGGCTATCGCTTTGAACGGGGAGGGTGCCTACGAACTGATTGACCCATTTCAGGGATTGCAGGACATTGCCGCCAAGATTATCCGCACCCCCTGCGACCCTGATAAAACCTTCTCGGACGACCCGTTGAGGATGATGCGAGCCATACGCTTCGCCACCCAGCTCAACTTCAATATACACCCCGACACTTTCGAAGCCATAAAACGCAATGCTTATCGTCTGGAAATCATCTCCAACGAGCGGATTATCGAAGAATTCAACAAGATACTGCACTGCCTACGGCCCTCCAAGGGCATCCGGATGTTGGATGAGAGTGGGCTGCTGGAACGTTTCCTTCCGGAAGTTGAGCGTCTGAAAGGCGTGGAGACTATCAATGGCAGAGGCCACAAGGACAACTATTTGCACACTCTGGAAGTGGTAGACAACATCGCCATGTCGTCCGCCAACCTTTGGTTAGTGTGGGCCGCCCTGCTCCACGACATTGCCAAACCGGTCACCAAGCGCTTTGACCCGAAAGTGGGTTGGACATTCCATGGGCATGATGCTGTGGGGGGTAAGATGGTGGGCCAGATTTTTCATCGTCTGCATATGCCGGCCAACGAGAAGATGAAATACGTACAGAAGCTGGTGTCGTTGCATCTGCGGCCCATCGCCATCGTGGAGGATACCGTCACCGACTCCGCCGTGCGGAGGCTCCTCTTTGAGGCTGGTGAGGATATTGACGACCTGATGATGCTGTGCGAAGCGGACATTACATCCAAGAATTCCGCCAAGATCAAGCGTTGCCTCAGCAATTTCGAGCATGTGCGGCAGAAACTCCGGGAAATTGAGGAGAAGGACCAGCAGCGTAACTGGCGCCCGCCCATTGATGGGCAAGACATCATGCAGGCGTTTGGACTGAAGCCATGCCGTGAGATCGGCATCATCAAAGAGGGAGTTTGCAACGCCATTCTTGACTGCGAAATCGAAAACACCCGTGAGGCTGCCCTCCAGCGCATGTTGGAGGAGGGTGTTAAAATCGGGCTCCAGCCTATAGAAAACCATCAAGACCAATAAAACGATGAAAAAAACAGTGCTTTATTTCCTGATTGTAGGCATCCTGTTTGCCGTGGCTGGTTGCCATAAGAAACAGGTGCAGGAGAAGCCTTCCGATCTGATTCCCAAAAAGGTCATTGTCAACGTGATTGCTGAATGTTACCTTATCGAGAGTTACATCCAGGTGCTCACCGATACTTTTGAGCGCTGCCACATTCCGCCATTCCTCTACAAGGAGATGTTCAACCGCTACGGTATCACGCGCCCGCAGTTCATCAGTTCCATCAACTACTATCTTGGGGATGAGGACCAGGCTGAGAAACTGCTTACTGAAGCATCGGTCATTGTTGCCGCCAAGCATAAGGAATACGCCAAAGCCGACAGTGCCGCACTCGCCGAATCGCTTCGGATAGAAGTGGAAAAAATGCAGGCCTCACAATAATATTTTCAAAAAAAATGCGTTTCACATCCGTATTTAAAAAGAAACGCGAATGAATGTAAGAATTCTCTGGGCCGATGACGAAATCGACCTTCTCAAACCCCACATCCTTTTTCTGCAATCCAAAGGTTACGAAGTGCTTCCTGCTTTGAGCGGCACTGAAGCGCTGGAAATTCTTAAGAAAGAATTTGTAAACATCATATTCCTGGATGAGAACATGCCCGGCCTGAGCGGTCTGGAAACGCTGCAGAGGCTGAAAAAACTATATCCGCACATTCCTATTGTTATGATCACCAAGAGTGAGGAAGAACACATTATGGAAGACGCAATCGGTTCCAATATCGCCGATTACCTCATCAAACCGGTGAACCCGAATCAGATTCTGCTGTGTTTGAAGAAGAACATTGACAACAAGAAGATAGTGAGTGCGAAGGTGACGGTGGACTATCAGCAGGCTTTCCGCGATCTCTCCATGCGCATCTCCGACAGGCTTTCCATTCAGGAATGGGAGGAGTTGTACAAAGAGCTTGTCAACTGGGAACTCCAGATTGAGAAAATCGAGGACAGCAGCATTGCCGAAATGTTGGCCGCACAGAAGGAGGAGGCCAACATACAGTTCTCCAAGTTTGTGCAGCGCAACTATCTGGACTGGGTGAATGGAAGGGGAGTGGAAAAGCCCCTCCAGTCGCATACTGTGCTGAAAGAAAAGCTTTTCCCGTACATCAACGAGAACAAATCCTGTTTCCTGTTCGTCATCGATAACTTGCGTTACGACCAGTGGCGCAGCATCTACCCGCTCTTGCACGACTATTATTACATCGATGAGGAGAGCATCTGTCACAGTATCCTGCCCACCGCCACCCACTATGCGCGCAATGCTCTCTTCTCTGGCCTGATGCCCTCTGTTATCGCGAAAAAATATCCGCAATTCTGGTTGAACGAGGGTGACAGCGGTAGCAAGAACCAGTACGAAGAGCAGCTGTTGGGTGAATATCTGAAACGGTATGGCAAAAACATCAAATACTCGTACACGAAAATTCTCAACGCGGACTTCGGGCGCAAGGTGTTTGACAACTTTAACCAGATGCTTCACAACCCGCTGAATGTCATTGTGTTCAATTTTGTGGACATGCTGTCGCACGCGGGTACGGATGTGGGTGTTGTGCGTGAACTGGCAGATGACGAGAAATCGTACCGCAGTGTGACGGCCTCCTGGTTTGAGAATTCCATCCTGCTGGAGATGCTGAAATATCTCTCCGAACGCAAAATCCCCGTTTTCATCACTACAGACCATGGGACCATCAAGGTGGAACGTCCCATCAAGATGGTGGGTGAGCGCGACGTGAACACGAATCTCAGATACAAGGTGGGGCGCAGCAATATGAATTATCCGGAAAAAGAGGTGTTCGAGATCAAGAATCCGGACGAGGCATTTCTGCCCAAGGAGAGTATGACCCAACGTTTCATCTTCGCATCCAAGACCGATTTTTTTGCTTACCAAAACAATTTCAACCAGTACGTTAACTTGTACAGGAACACCTTCCAGCATGGTGGCATTTCCATGGAGGAAATGCTCATTCCATTTGTGAAACTACAACCAAAATAAATGTCTTTTTCGGACACAATTTTTACTCTTGCAAATATAAAAAATATTTCATATTTTTGCGCTGTTCTAATTTGACGCGCAGATGAGATATTTTTTCCCTTTTTGCATTTTGTTTTTTTGCTGTCTGTCGGGGCTTGCACAGACCCCTATCACCATGGGCACTGGGCCCAATTCGCAAACAGGTTGCAACTTCCTGGTTTATGATGATGGTGGTAATAATGGGAACTACTCCAACAACAGGAATGATGTGCTCACGTTGTATTCCAACAACACTGCCGCCTCCAGTGTGCAGATTAGCGTGGACTTGTCCTCGTTCAACGTTCATCCGTCTGACACTCTTTATGTCTATGATGGAAACAGCACCAGCGCTCCGCTGCTTGGCAAACTGAACGATTCGCTGGTAGCCTCCAACACCTCTGCAAGTATGGTGTTCACAGCCAGCATCACCAATACCTCCGGTGCCCTTACCCTGCGATTCAAGACTAATGGTTCCCAAGTCGGTACCGGTTTCATCATCACCAGCACCTGTGTGGCCCCATGCCAGCGCGTGTCTGTCGAGATTGACCCGCAACACTCCTCTCATAATATCACCTTGGAACCTGACGGTTTCTATTACATGAATGTTTGTTCCTACGATACGGTACATCTTGTCGTCAAGGGCAATTACCCAGACAACGGCTTCAGCTATAACCAGTCCGATGCCACCACCCGCTTCTCCTGGAACCTCGGGTTGGACATGTTCGATAGTGTGGGCCTACATACCGTAGACTACCAATTCTCTTCGGGGCGTGGTTACGATGTTTCCATCAGTGCCACCGATGTGGCAGGCTGTACTTCCATTAATCCGCTTATGTTCCGTGTGCGCACATCCCGTTCCCCTATCATTCACCTTAAGGACATTGGTCCTGTGTGTACAGAGGATGAGATGGATGTAACCTTTGGGTACCAGTCTTTTTCCACGGTCCAGATGGAAGTTGTGGAAAGCCAGCAGGAAGCGGTTCTGCGTGTGCAGGACACCATTTTCCTTCCTGATGGTGTGAACTGCGGTTCCGGTTGCGCTTACCAGTCGCCCGTGACGTTCAATGCTTTCTCGCCCACCGACTCCATCCGCAGTGCCGACGACATCTTATACTTGCGGGTGAAAATAGAGCACTCTTACGTGGGTGACCTGTACATCGGCCTCACCTGTCCGACGGGCAAGAGTGTCAAGATTATGAACAAATATGGCAGTTCCGGGTCCGCCTCGTGTGCGGGGACCATCCCGTTACCTTGGGGCTGGCTGCAGTCCAGCGGCGTGAAAGCTGATGCCCACTTTGGGGTGATCGGCTACGCCAACAACAGCGGCTACAAGTGCGATTCCGAGAAGAACCCCATCGGAACCACCTGGAACTACTGCTGGTCGAACAATACCAACCCTGCCTACGGGTACAGTTATGCCCGAGGACTGGGACACGTCTATGAGTCTGTCAACATGCACAACGGCATCATCGATTCCACCAATACGGTCAATATGAGTCAGGTTTATCATCCCGACGAATCTTTCTCCAAGCTCATCGGATGTCCGTTGAACGGCACTTGGGCCATCACGGTCATCGACGGATGGAGTGGCGACAACGGTTACATCACCGAATGGGAGCTGGCCCTTGACTCCACCCTGTTGCCGGAAACCTGGGAATATGTGGTTAACACGGACTCCACCTTTGTCACGGGGGCCGGTGCCGACCGCTACCATATCCGTTTCCCTGTCTCCGGCCAACAGCCTTACACGTTCAATGCCGTGGATGAATACGGGTGTCTGTACGATACCACCGTTCTGGTAATGGTGGCGCAAAGTCCGAAACCGCATCTGGGGGATGACATCTTCCTGTGTGAGGGTGAAGTTGCCATCCTTACAGCCGATTCCGTACCTCCAGGGGCTTCCTTCCATTGGAATACTGGTGCCAAAACCCAGAGTATCCAGGCTGTATCCGAAGGCGACTATTCTGTCACCGCTAACACGTTCAACTCGGATTTCAACATTGTTTGCCATGGTAAGGATACTGTACACGTGACATCCGTACCCATGCCTGAAATTGACTTTGATGTTTCCGACTCTTCTGGATGTGCTCCTCTTGTTATACGCATCACTAACCACTCGATTCCGGACAACAGCACTTGCAAATGGACTATTTATGACGGACATGGGGTGATGGTGCAGACTTCCACGCTGCGGGAACCGACTTTCAGTTTGGAAAACAGCGGTAAATACTCCCTTACCCTCACGATAACCACCCCATACGGATGTCAGGATTCCCTGTACCGGTGGAACTATTTCAACGTGGACGACCAGCCTATCGCCGAGTTTTTGGCCGATCCGGACATTTCCATGATGAGCGAGAATGACGGTGAGGTGAAATTCATAAACTATGCGGATCCGTATATGTTTTCCATTGGTTCGCATTTCCAATGGGATTTCGGTGACGGGGAGACCGACACCACCAATTTCAGCAATACCACACATACCTACTCGCAATGGGGCGACTACAATGTGACCCTGTCCATCACCACGCCATCGGGATGTTCCAGCGAGATCACCCACCTCGTGACTGTGGAACAGGACCTCAGGTTCCCCAACATCATCACCCCCAACGGGGACCAAGTCAACGATGTGTTCGCTATTGAGAATCTCAACACCAATATCAACCCAGAGGATCCTGACGAATATCGGACCAACAAACTCGTCATCTTCGACCGCTGGGGCAATATTGTCTATACCGCCAAAAACTATGACACATTCGCCCGCGACGGACAAATAGAGATCGGGACGCAATACTTCGATGGTGCCAACCTGTCCGACGGCGTGTATTACTATCATTTTTATTATAAAGGAAAGGCGAAAACCATTGATTTCCACGGGTCACTTACCATTCTCAGATAATACCCATGTACCGAGTTCGGATTCTTCTTCTGTACGGCATCCTGTTGCTGGGAATGTCCGCATGTCGTGACAGTCGCCATGAGGACAAGGCCTCGCAGCACAAGAACCGTATTCCTCAGACTTCTCAGACTCTGGATGTGGACGATCGTGACTCGTTTGACTTCAATAAGTTGGACACCGCCCATTATTACTATGGGGAAATTGAGGACAGCACTTATTATTTTAAAATCGACAAAATAAGTCAAAGCGGCATTTCCGGTCGCTATTACCGTATTGGGACCACCGAATGGCTTTCGCCGAAACCTTTTTCCATTCTTTTAAAAAAAAGGAGATACATATACTCCTCCAACGGAAAGGAGATCCCGTTCAAATTCAAAATATCCATTGGGAAGACCACTATTTCCGGCTCCTTTTCCCCTTCCGCAAACCCTATCAACAAGCAGGACTTCGCCTTCGAACAATATGTGGAGCCTCCTTTTAAGGAATATTCCACCAAACGATACAAGGAGGAATCCTTTCCCGTTCAGGAAAACGGGAATGTGGTTTACGGGCAGGCGCGTGGCTTTTGGAGCACCTATCCCATTAAAGATGAAAAGTACTTGAAAATCTTTGTGAAAGGTATAGGTCAAACCGCCTCCAAGAAGAATTTGGACCTGGCCTTGGACCTGTACCTGCCCGACCAGGACTCCATCCGCAAACGGCCTCTCCTTATCTTCATGCATGGTGGTGCCTTCTATTTCGGGGACAAGGGGGCGGAGACCATGACAAAATGGTGCGAGCATTTTGCGAAATTGGGTTATGTGACCGCTTCCGTCAACTATCGCATGGGATTCCGTTTGTCAAAAGCCTCTATTTTGCAGTGTGGCTATGAAGCCATTCAGGATGCTCATGCCGCCATACGTTTCCTGGCTGCACACGCTGACGAATACGGCATCGATCCGGACAACATTTTCATCGGGGGCACCAGTGCCGGATCTATCACGGCTTTGGCCGTTACCTTCATGCGCAACAGCACACGACCGCCTTTTGTCTTTGACCAGCATCTGGATAGCAAATGCGGTAATCTCGAAGCCTCCAGCAATAACCTCCATCCCTCTTTCCATATCCGGGCAGTGGCTAACATGTGGGGAGCTGTCTATGACCTTGACGAGCTGAATGGGCATCACATACCCGTGATCTCTTTCCATGGCACCGAAGACAACATCGTGCCTTATGACCAGGGTGTCCCGTTCTCCAACATATCCAACATTGGGGAAAAACTGTTCGATAAAATGTACGGTTCAAAGTCCATCCACAAACGGCTGGATTCCTTGAAAATACGGAACGAGCTCCACCCGATTCAAGGTGCCGGACATTCGCCGTACCAAGACAAGCAGGGACATCCCAACGACTGGTATTATTTCATCCAAAACAAGATGCAGGATTTCTTCTACAAGGAACTTACTCATGTTGTGAACATTACGCCAGTGGCCAAAAAGCCTGGCACTTACCAGTTCAAGCAGGCAGACATACAGGTTCTCCAATGGCGGGCGGAAGGCGGTTTTATCACCTCAACAGAGGGCAATTGCGTGACGGTCTTATGGCGTAAGGATGCATCCAATCGCAAGATCATCGCCTCCGGCACGCGCACCAACGGCACTGCCTTCAAAAGCGAAAAGCGTATCCGTTAGTTTTATTTATTCTCGGGGAAGCAGCCGCTGAAGGGATGAAAGTGCTTTCCAGTATTCGATTTTGGCGTCAATCAGTTCGTCCTGGGCTTGACGGTACAGGGTTTGCGCTTCGAGTAGTTCCGACACGGGTACCATCCCTGCTTGGAAATTTACCCTGTAGGTCTGCTTGTTCACTTCGGCATATTGTACCGCTGTCCGTCTCAGCTGTACCTGTTCTTCCGCTTCCAGCACTTTATTCACCGCTTGTTGTGTTTCCAGGACCATCTTCTGCATCAGATCCTCCCGTTGGTTTTCAGCCATCTGTACGGAGACCTGCTGCTGGCGCAGTTTATGTGAGGCCTCCCACCAATCGGTGATGGGAATCTGGAGGGTAGCGAATGCCAGGCCGTTGGCAGAGAATCGGTCGAATACGGGGTTGCCGTAGGAAGCACTGATGCCTGCCATCAGGTGCGGCAGATTTTCGCCCAAGGCCATCTTCTTTTTAAGCTGTTCCGCCTGGACATTCAAATCCAGCAGTTCCGCTTCCCGGCGATTCCGCACCGCAGACTGTACATTTACGTCTCCCAGTCCGCTTGCTGGCACATCCATTACAGAATCCACCAACAGCAACGCATCCGAATAGGGGATTCCCATCTGCTGGCACAAGGCCATCTTTGCCAGTCGCATCCCGTTCGTCAGGCGCACACGGTTCGAGGCAAGTTCGTTCTGTTTCAACATCACTTTCAGCTGGTCGTTACGGGTCACCAGACCGGCATCCAGTGCCGTATTCACGTCACGGGAAAGAGTGTCCAGAAAAGTCATGGCTTGGTTGAGGGTTTGTTCCTTTTCCTGTAAAGAGATCACTTGCCAATAGTAGGATTCCACCTGCAGGAGCAGTTCATCACGGGAAAGTTCCCGTTGCAGTTCGGCTGCCCGCACTCCCACTTGTGCCAGCCGGTTTCCGTTTACAATCTGGCCGCCCATGAAGATGGGTTGTACAGCCATGGCGCCCACACTCATGCCCTTTTCGCAAAACGAAATCGAATTGGGTAAGCCCATTGCCGCCCCGTATTCAAAATAGAGGTTGTGCAGCCACTGGCGCGCCGCCGCATTATCAATATCATCAATTGTATATTCAATCAAGGGCTTCAGCGCATAATAGCCTCCAGCAAAACCCTTTACGTTCGGGAAATATTTCGTGAAAGCCTGTCTTTTCACCTCGCGTGCCGCCTCCACCTGCAAATCGGCATTCCGGGCTGCGACATTATTCCGCAACGCCAAGGCCTTGCAGCTGTCCAAGGTTAGATGCTGAGACACCGCAGGCCACAATAGAGCCATAAGAAAAAGCATACCTATTGTTCTTTTTATCATATTATTAAAATAGAGGGAAAACAGTCTCATTTCTTATTATTTTTAAAAATTTGCCAATAGGCCACCGGCAACACCGTAACCACCAAGGGGAGGGAGAAGATAGTGCCAAAGCAGATAACGACACCCATGGGCATCCAAAGGGAGGTGTGGGCCACAATCATCGGGACGACACCGAGTGCCGTGGTGGCAGAGGTCAGGAATATCGGACGCATTCTCCTCTTCCCCGCCTCAAACCCGGCCTGTTCCGACGTCAGATGCTGGTTTTTGCGCAAGCTTTCCGCGTATTCGAACATGATGATGGCGTTACGGACAATAATGCCGATAAGGCTCACCACACCAAGAACGGCCGTAATGCTGAAGTCGAGTTGGAAGAGCCACAACCCCAAACAGGCTCCGAAGACGCATATAAGGCTGGCAGACAGAGTCAGGAAGACAATATCCAACTTGCCGAAATGGTATAGCAGGAACAGGAACAGCACCAGTACAGCCGCGATGAAACTCAGCACGATTTGCGGAATCACCTGACCGTTCACATCTGTCAGGCCACCGTAGGAGACAGACAAGCCGTCAGACTGAATGAAAGCTGGGTGTTCGTGGATATAACGGTCGATCTTGTCCATCACTTCAGGCTGGCTGCAACCGTATTTCAGGTCTGCGCCTACCGTCAAAGTCCGTATGCTGTTGCGCCGGTTTATGACGGCATCGTGCCATTCCGGGCCCACGTCGGCCACCTGCCGGATGGGGACCCATGTGCCTGGAATGGACGTCGGGACCAGCATATCCTCCAGACCCAAATACCCGCCCGTACCGGCATCCTGTTGCGTGTAAAGCTTCACCGGAACCTTGTATCCGTCTTCCCATACACTTGTAAGTGCCTGACCTTCCAGAGCTGATGACAGGTAGATGGACAGCATACTCTGGCTCACGCCGAGGCGGGTGGCCTCATCCCCTTTTAACGTCACCTTCACCTGTTGGGATGTTTCATCCATGTCGGAATGCACCCATGTCAACTCGGGCAAGGTGTTCATAAAGTCCTTCAGGGAATCGGCCAACATTTTCATCGCATCGAAATCGTTTCCGGAAACACGTACCTCAACAGGATTTTTCACCGCCTGATAGTCTATCTGTTTGAAGCGGACGTATGCATTGGGGAAATGGTGCTCAAAGCGGCCCGAATACTCTTGAATGATTTTCAGGGTGTTTTTTTCGGAAGTGGTGTTCACGATAAACTGCGCATAGTTTTTATGGGCCATCTGGGGGGCGTATGTGGCATGGAACCGGGGCGAGGAGCAGCCGATGAAGGAGGTTACAGAGGTTACGCGGTTGTCAGCGCGGAGTACCTGTTCCAGCGAGTCGGCCACTGCCGCCGTCTGTTTCAGGGTGCTACCCTCCGCCAGATGGATCTCCACCGCGAAGCAGTTCCGGTCTGCCTTGGGTAGCATCTGTATTTGCAGACGGGTAAACAGGAATCCTCCTAGAACAATCGCCCCGACCGCAATGGCTATCACCGTTTTCGGATGGTGGAAACAACGTTGTAACATGTTGTCATAGATATTCTGCAGGAGGATGAAAAAACGGTTCTGCAACTCTTCAAAGCGATTGGGAGCATGGCCGTCTTTGTTTTGTTTTATAAACTTTGTAGATAAATAGGGTATAATCCAAACCGCATAAAAGATGGAGCATATCAGGGCGAAGGACACTGTCCATGGGAACAACTGCACAAAGTCGCCTAAAGGCCCGGTGATGATGCGCGTCATGGGGAAGAACATGCCGGAAATGGCCAGTGTGGCCAACGACATCGGGACAAACAATGCCCTGGTGCTATGGAAGGCCGAATACCACCGAGAATGGCCGCTGCGCAGCATGTCCGTATAACCGTCAATCACAATGACGGAGTCGTCCACAATCATGCCCAGCACCACAATCAGGGCGGCAAGCGTCACCGTGTTCAGCTCGATACCGGAGATATACATCAGGCCCATGGTGATGGCGGTGCATACCGGCACGCTGGACCCCGATACTAGGGCCGTCCGGAGTGGGAACAGCAGCAGCATGACGGCAATCACCACAAGGATGGAGAAGAGAAGGTCACGCAGAAAGGACATGACCGACTTATTCACCACCGAAGGCTGGTTCGTAATCTTGTGCATGTTGACATCCGGAGGCAGTTCTGCTTGGCATTGGTTGATTTTCTTTTCCACCTGCCGTCCGAAAGCCACGATATTGTTGCCCGGAGCCATCTCCATAGAAATCAGAACAGTGGATGTGCCATTATAGCGGATATAGCTGGTCGGTGCGGCATAGCGGCGTTCAATCTTGGCGATGTCACGGAGGCGCACCACATCGCCCATCGGGTCGGCATACACTATCTGCTCACCCACCTCATATTCCGACTGGTAAGGGATGGCAATATGCACTTGGGCCTCGCCATCCTCCGTTTCGATGACGCCCCCGACCGTGCGCACGCCTTGGGTGGCCAGCTCCAGCAGCAAGGCCCGCTGGCTGATGCCGTAACCCGCCAATTTTTCCTGGTCAACCAGCACGGCAATCTCCTCCTGCTGTTTTCCGATGATACGGATGTTGCCCATCTCGGGAATTGTACGAAGCTTGTCGCACAGCTGTTCGGCATACGTCTCCAGTTCACGGGGGGTGCGCTCTGGCGAGTCCACTGTCAGCAGCATAGAGGAGGTGTTCCCAAAATCGTCCACCACCACAATCTCCAAAACGCCAGCCGGCAGCGAGGTCTTCTTGAAGAGCTGTAACCCGTGCCGTATCTTCGACCAGGTCCCGTCTTTGTCTTTCACCGAAGTTCGCAATTCGGCATACACATAGACAATCCCATTCTCTGTCACCGAGTAGGTCTTCTCCTTGTCGATTTCCTGGTAGGTGAAAAGGAACCGTTCCAAAGGCTTCGTCACCTGCTCCTCCACTTCCTGGGCGGAGGCGCCGGGATAGACCGCTGCCACCACGCCCTGACGGATGGTGAACTGGGGGAACTCGTCCTTGTTCATCTGCGTCAGGCCGAAAATGCCGAACAGCACCAGACACGACACCAGGAAGAATATGATGCCGTGACTGCGCATGGCTGACAAGATGTGATTCCCTTTCTGACGCATAGCCTGTTTTTGTTTATCTATTCTGAAATCTTTCTATTCACAAACAACCGGTGCCTGGTTATACAATTTCTGATATCCTTCGGTCACGATAGTGTCGCCAGCCCGGAGTCCTTCCTTCACCAGCACACCGTCGGCCACGTACTCCGTGGAGGAAATCAGGCGGCGGCAGGCCTTTCCATGGGATACAGTCCACACGGCCAGTCCTTCTGGTCGTGTCTGCACGGCCTTCGCCGGAACCACATAGCCTACTTGGTCAGACTGTTCCATATAAACCTTGCAGACCATGCCAGGCAGGAACTTCCCATCCGCATTGGAAAGGGCCACTCTCACCTTGTAGCTGTGGGACACAGGATTGGATGTCATGCTTTTTTCCGTCACCTTTCCCTCTAATGTCATATCCTTCAAGGCTGGGACTATGATGGTGGCTCTTCTTCCTACAGGAATCATGTCGATTTCATTCTCAGGGACGGTGAATACGGCGGCCACCTCCTTCATGTCTAAAAGCGTCACGGCGGGTTCTCCGGGCAGCAGGCTTACGCCTGCCACGGCATTACACTTCCCGATGATGCCGGATGCAGGTGCGTACAGTTCGCAGTCTGACAGTTGTTTCTTGGCAATTTGTTCCAGCGAACGTGCCTTTTCCAACGTAGTGAGCATCTCCACCCATTTCACCTCCGCCAGGCTGCCTTGGTCGTACACTTTCTTCAGACGCTTATAGGCATCCTCCGCCTGGTCCAGTTGGGCTTTGGCTGAATTGTATGCGTTGCGGGCCGTGGCGGCGTTCACCGTCACCAGGAGCTGTCCGGCTCGCACGTGGTCGCCCTCACGCACATATACGCGCTCCACCTTGCCTCCGCCGGCGAAGCCGAGCGGAAGGGATGTTCTCTCCTCCACCTCGCCCACGTATGTGCGCACCATACCGCTGCGTACCGTGTCAATGGCCATGATTCGCACCCGAATGGGCTCCGAAGTCTCCACCTTCTCCACGTGCCGGCACGCCGACAGCATCAGAAGGCTCACAAACAAGGCGGCCAGCAGAGATGCGTTTTTTCCGTTCATCAATACTATTCTTCTCATTTTAAAATAATAGCCATAAAAATCTAATTTTCCTCCGCCAGCAGGGTGATGGCGTTCGCTTGCAATTGGATGTTGGATCCATCTTCCGACTGCCCGCTCCAACGCTCCTCCATCAGGATGACGCCGTCGCGGATGATGCCCCGGCCCTCCGACTGAACGGTATATACTTTCCCCAGTTGCAGAAGCTCAATGGTGGTGTCCGCCGAGGAGAACCGTGTGCTGAACGTAAATGGCTTAAATACAATGGAATCCCCGCTGATCTTGCCTGTGCAGGAATAGGCTCCGCCGCCCATCTCGTTGAAGGTAACCAAGATAGCTCCCCGACCTGCTTGTTTATCCTCCATGATATTCATCTGTCCTTGCTTGGTGGTGAAGATACTGGTGGTCTCGCCCGACAAATCCACAAAGTTCACTACTCCAGAAATTTTATAGCTATAATCCCCTGTATGTTCGCGCACATCCCGATTGCAGGAGGTGCAGAGGGTCAGAATAACCGCAGTTCCGATAATCCATAGTTTTTTCATATTCTTTGGTTTAATGTTAATCTTATTGTAATAATGCATTTGGCTCATCTGTGTGTAATGTCTGGTGCTGGAAACTCTCAAAGACACTGTTCACAATCAAGTTCACCAGCATTTCGTACGAGGATCGATACTGTTCATATTTGTTTTCCACGAAAAAAGAGTGTGAGAGACCATTCAGCACAACCTGCAGCATGTCAGCAAAGGCTGTCGCCTGCTGTTCCACCACCTCCGGCGTGTCCAGGGTGGGTTTTGCATGCCATACCCGCTGAAACACCTCATGCTCCCATTGGGCAAATCCGTCCATAGACTGCTTAACCTCTCCGAACCGGTAGTCGGAGGTGTCGAGCATTCCTCCCCGTATGGCCACCAGGAGGGTGCCAGCTTCCGCCAGCAACTCCATACGCAGAAGCAAATATTGCCGCAGACGCGTCAGCACGAACTGTTTCCCGTCACTCACCACGGCATCCAGCCGCTCGCGCATGACATCCATTTCCTGGCGGACCAACTCGCTGAAAATTTCCTCCTTGCTGTTAAAGTGATTGTACAGGGAGCGCTTGGCCTTATGTGCCTTGCGGGCAATCTCCTCCATAGAGGTTTTCTCAAACCCGAACCGACGGAAAAGGTCAACCGCCACCTTCTGTATCACCTCGCTCGTCTTAACTTTATTCATTTTTTGCACGTTTATCGTTTTGGGGTGCAAAAATACAAAAAATCCAACAACCACACTATTGTTGGAAACAATAACGGAAATTTCTTTAAGGGACTATTTTATTTTGGTAATCTGAAAAAATTCAGACCCTGTACTTGGCTTATGTCTGCAAATGTTCTTCTGACTGGTACGCATTAAGGCACATTCCGTTACGTCACGATTACGCATGTTCCGCCTCTATTCTTGCCATGCCTCGTTCTGATCGCGTTCGCGTTCCTCCTGTTTCTTCTCCTTTTCCGTGCCCTCTTCCGTGGTAGTATCCTTGCTGTACTTGAACCGGCGGATTTTTTGGGTGGCCGTCTTCTCAAACGGGTCCTTCATCACTTCCACCTTGTCGATCTTGGAGTTCTTGCCCACTGTGCGATTCACAAAATCCTGAACGGACTTCTTCAGCGATTCTATCTTTTCTATGAATTGGTCCTCACGTTCCTGGTCCCAGTTGAGCACATAGTCTTGGAACTTCACCAATGCCACTAAAGAACCGTTTTCTTCCATCACAAGGGATTCGTCCACACCTTTGATGTCGTTGATCACCATCTCAATCTCCTCCGGATAGATGTTCTCGCCGGAAGGACCTAAAATGGTGTTGTTCAGTCGGCCCCGGAGATAGAAATAGCCGTCTTTGTCCATATAGCCGATGTCGCCTGTGCGGAACCATCCCTCCTCATCCAGCACCTTAAGTGTGCGTTCGGGGTCTTTGTAGTAGCCAAGCATCACATTGTCGCCGCGGCACATGATTTCGCCCTCGCCGGTTTTCGGGTCCACATTGTCGAGTTTGATATCGACCTTGTAGGAGGCCACGCCGACGGAGCCGAGACGTTTGCGCTTGGTGACGATGACATTGCAGACCAGCGGTGCCGTTTCAGTAAGGCCGTAACCCACCGCATACGGGAAACGGCTCTTGATGAGGAACTCCTCTACTTTGGTGTCGATTTTGGAACCGCCAACACCGAAGAAACGCAGTTTTCCGCCAAAGGTCCGTATCAGTTTCTTGCCGATGAACCAATAGAGTAGTCGGGGGAGATGCTGGTCCATCCATGAGAGCAAACGGCTTTTCTGGATAGTCGGTTGTACACTGTTGTGATACACTTTTTCGATAATCAACGGCACCGACAGCATGATGGTGGGTTTCACCTTCTGCATGGCGGGAATCAGCAGCGAAGGTGTAGGTGGTTTGGACAGATAATAGCAGCACGCCCCCACATACATGGAGTAGAAGCTGGAGACGCACATCTCGTAGGCGTGTGCCATGGGTAGGATAGAGAGGAACCGGTCGTTCTTGAAGCAGGGCTGCGCTTTGAAGGAAGCCACCAGATTCTGGCACAGGTTGCGGTGGCTCAGCATCACGCCCTTGGCCTTCCCCGTGGTTCCGGAAGTGTACAAGATAGCCGCCAGATCATCTGGTTGCGGTTCCTTTGTCCAACCATTGCATTGGAAATCTTCCTTGCGACGCTTCACAAATTCCAACGTCTCAATGTCCACCACCAGGGTCAGTTTGTCGAAACACTCTTGGCTGAGCTTGTATCGGAGCCTTTGGGAGATGAAAATCACCTTGCTCTCGGAGTGTGTGAGGATATTGGTTACCTCGTTCTCGGAGCTGTCCGGCAAGATGGGGATGGCCACACGACCGAAAGCGGCGGCGGAGAAGAAAGCCAGCGTCCAGTTGGGCATGTTTTGCGAGAGAATGGCCACCTTGTCGCCGGCACTGATGCCGAAACGCGACATTCGAGTGGAAAGCATGACACATTTCTCACGGAAACTGCCGTAGGTGTATTTCTGTCCTCCGTCCACAAATTGAGCCATAGTGCGGTCCATATATTTGGTGGAGGTGTATTCGACCACCTTGCTCAATGTGTTGCAAAAATTCTCACGATGTTTTTTACGTTCCTTATAGGGGGATTTGATTCGTTTTGTCATAAAATGCTTTTCATTATAAAAAAATGTAGAGATGTGATGCATCACGTCTCTACAAAATGGCAACCGGTAATATAACCGTCCTTGTTACGTCCCTGCAATCCCAGGGTCGAGTAATGTTCCTGAATGCGTTTCAGGTCTGCATTGGCATCATCGGTGAGTTGCCATTCCTGGCCTACAGTGATTTCTTTGCGGCCCCAGTCGTAGTAGCCCACATAGACCTTCGCGCCAGTTTGTCTGGCAATCAGATGGAAACCCGTTTTCCATTTCTTCACGGGTTTGCGCGTGCCTTCGGGGGCTATGGCCAGATGGAAGAACTCATTTTCATTGAATGTCTTGATGATGCTGCGGATGGAGGCTGCGGCATTGCTGCGATCCACGGGCACGCCACCCAAGGCGCGCAGAATGGGCCCCAGTGGCCAGAAGAAGAACTCCTTTTTAATCATGATGTGCGCCAGTGTGCCGAATTGCGCATAAAACAGATAGCAGATGGGAAAATCCATGATAGAGGTGTGCGGCACGCCCAACACGATGGCCTTGTTGCCTTCCATGATACCGCCAACACTTGTCCATCCCAGCTTCTTGAGAAGCCATCCGCAGAACTTTGCCCAACGCTTGCCCACAGTAGTCTTTACTTTCGTCATACCTTAGCGGATTTTGTGGAGAAGACGGGATTCGAACCCGCGACCCCTTGATTGCGAACCAAGTGCTCTACCAGCTGAGCTACATCCCCATTTTTTCAGGGCGCAAAAATACAAAATTATCCGATGCCCGCAATCCCTTTTCTGCAGATTAAATTCTATGGTGGGGGAAAGTGAAATCACACATTTCCCGGACAGCAAAAATCATCGCATTAATGCATTGGACACTTCATTCCACAGTGCAACCAACGATGGGTATGAATCCTGCAGGTTGGCCCCCACCTCTTCTAAGGGTACCCAGACGGCTTGGCTGATGTCCTCAGCCGTTTGTGGGGTGAGTGGCTGCTTGGGGGCTTGCATGGCATACCAGTGCGTCTCTTTCAGGATGGGCTCGCCGCGCAGCTCGTAGGTGTGGAACGTGCTGGGTAGCGGTTCCTTGAGGGTGATGTCGTGCAGGCCGGTCTCCTCTTGAACCTCCCGCAGGGCGGCCTCGGCCAACTGCTCTCCCTCTTCCACTTTCCCTTTCGGGAAATCCCACTTCCCAAGGCGGAAAATCATCAGAATCTCATTCGCCTCATTCCGTACGATGCCGCCGGCGGCGTGGATGATACGGAAGTTGCGGGCAAACAGTTCGAAGGCATACTTGGAGCGGATCTCAATGGGTTGGTCGTGATGGAATATTTGCATGTTTTTGTTTGGTTATATATTATATATTGTATTGAATCGGGGGTCATCTTCCGACTTTTACTACTTTTATTCTTGTAGAATGATTTATTTCCAGAATATAGACACCGTTGGGCAATGATTCTAATTGAAGGATGTTGTCATGGCTGTGGAGAAGCAACTTCCCGAACATGTCGTACACAACTGCGCTTTCAACTGAATTGTACTCGCTGCGTATGTGCAGGATGTTTCCGGTGGGGTTTGGATAGATGCTGAAGGCGGGCGTGTGCCCCGACGGGATGCTTGCGTGGTGCATCACGGGTGTCCGCCCCTGCAAGAATGCGACCCCGCCCGCATAGTTGCCGACGATGGCTTCTGGCTTGGCGTCATTGTCCAAGCTGGCGATGGCGGCTCCTACACGCCGCCCTTCCCGAAGTGATGATGCACAATATTGGCAGTCGGCATCTTCACTCTCCCAGAGTGCCCCTTGGGCGGTGAAAAGGCCATCAAGATGCCCGTCAAGGTCCTTGTAGTAGAAGATAAGCCCCTGTTCGCTGCCGCAGAACAAGGTGGTTCCATTTAGCGAATCACGGTAAAGGCAGGGCACGCTGTAGCCGTAATAGGATTGTCCGGCATTGCGCACGTCCACGCCGCCAAGTGTGTCGGTTATCAGTGTGAAGACGGGATTTGTGGTGGTTCCGATGTTCCGATAGTAACTCAAAAGCCCGCGCTGGTTCCCGATAATCAGATCGTTGCGTCCGTCACGGTCCAGATCGAAGAATACGGGTGTGCTGAATTTGCCCGCATCAATGCTCTGGTAGTTTACCGTTATTGTTCCACTGCCGGTGATAAGCCGTTGGTGCGGGACTACCAGCAGTGTTCCATCTTCCTGTCCGCAGAGCATATCCGTTTGACCATTTCCGTCAAAATCACCGAATGTCGGGTGCAAGGCTTTGAGATTTAAGGATTTCAGCTTACCGAAGTCCGTGTCCTGCAATTGGAACGCCGGTTGCTGGGCGGTGCCTACATTTTGATAATAATGTATGGAGGAGGAAAAAAAGGAGGTCAGGAATCCGTTGACGAGATGCGAGCTGTCGTAACTTCCATAGTTGGCAAGAAACAGGTCTGTAAGCCCATCGCCGTTCCAATCGTACAACACGGGATGGCATCCGCTGCCGATGTCAATCATCTCCTCTTGTAAAAAAGCCGTATTGGAGAGTGTGTATTGTTGGAGCAGGGAGTCGTAGTCGTAGCGCCACACACTGTTCAGGTCCTGTGATTTGACTAGCGACGGGTCGGAGGGCGATACCAGCAGGGTGGGGTTGTCTTGGTTGGGCAGGTGTGCGAGTGATGGCACTGGCATGGAGTACAGATGCACAGGATTGCCGACGGGGAAGGCCGTGTCATGTCCGGTCATGTGTGCCTCCTGGATGGTGCCGTGGTTGTACAGCAGAATCAGATTCGGATAATCCACATCCCCGATGAGGATGTCCGGCAGCCCATTGTGGTCAAAATCGTGCAAAAGCATGGAGGAGCCGGTGTGGCGCGTATGTCCGTCGTCGCTTTTGCTGCTGCAGTCGGAGTTCAGAGTGATGGCGTTATTGTCGGCCGCCTCCTCAAAATGGCCCCAACATTCGGATTCCAGATGAAAGTCAAATGTTTCCGGATTGTTGCTATAATTGCGCAGATGATGCACGTATTTGCCTAAAACCCAGAAGTTCAGGATGTCCAGATGGCCGTCACCGTCAATGTCGTCGATCACGAGGTAATCATCTGGCGAGGCGTAGATGTTCACATATCCGTTATAGTAAAAGGCGGTTAGCTGTTCGGTTACGGGATGGAAGGAGAGGGCGGTGTCAGAGGTGTTGCGGAACACGCGGATGCCGGCCAGCCCGTAGGTGAAGATGTCGGCTTGTCCGTCTCCGTCATAATCCTTGAGGATGACCCAGTCGTGGAGGTCGGGGAAGCGTCGGGCATATTCGGGTGCATACACATAGCGGTCGTTGCGGCGCAGGAAGGGAAGGATCCTGTTGCCATGTTTCTCAAAGGCGAACAGGTCGTCCACCCCGTCCAGGTTGAGGTCTATTTCGGAGAAGCGCACCCCATTGATGCCGCCGGCCCAAGGCAGTTCCAATGTATGGCCTGAATGGGATACAGGGATGTCCTGATAGCGGAAGAAGCTGTAATCTTCGGTAAGGTCTTGCGCTGGAATATGGCAGGCAAGGCAGGTGAAAGCCAGGAAAAAGGCAGACTTGAGAAGAGTGTGCGGTTTCATGGCGACGGGTTATCGGACGCGCAGACGCTGTCCTTCGCGGATGAAATCGCTCCTCAGATGGTTCAGTTTTTTGATTTTGGAGACAGAGGTGTGGTATTTCTGGGCGATTCTGCCTAAATTGTCACCCTTGCGGACCTTGTAGTATTGTGCGCTGGTCTGGGCTTTCTGCTGTGCGGCGGCCTTCTGCTCTTCAGTAGGAGGATTCGGGGTGGAGACATTGTACCCGGACACATAGAGGGTGTCGAATCTCAGCTTGAAATTGTCGAAGTCCACCAGCCGGTTGGGGTTGAAGTCGTTGCCGAGGTAGCGGATTTCGAAGTGGAGGTGCGAACCGTAGGAACGGCCGGTGTTGCCGCCAAGGCCGATGATGTCGCCCGCCTTGACAATCTGGCCCGGATTGACGAGCCTGCGTGACAGGTGGGCGTAGTAGGTCTCCAGCCCGTTGTCGTGGCGGATGACGATGAGGTTGCCGTAGCCGCCGGTGTTGCTGCCCTTCGAGATGCGCACCATGCCGTCCCAGGCGGCGGCCACGGGCGTGCCAGTGGGATAGCCCAAGTCCACGCCGCGGTGCATGCGCTTGTGCCGCCAGCCGTAGTTGGAGGTGATCCGGTAGTTGGCGGGATGGTGGTAGCCCCGCAGGTCTATTGTGTCACGGGGGGCGGAACCCACATGCTTGTAGTGGATACGGATGATGTCAAAATTCTGGTACAGGTTGTAGCCCGGCATCCAGTTGAAATAGGTGAACAGCATCCCGTCACCATGGTCCACGTTGTCGAAAAGATCGGAATCCTCGTCGATGCCGAGAAGGTTCCCCAAGGAGTCTTCGGGAACGGCATTCTCCATGCGGGCCGTGTCGTTGACAACATTGAACTGGAGGTGGTCATCCTGGGCCGACAGGCGCGGAATCAGGATGACAGAAAACAATACAAATAGTACTATATGAATAGTAGAGCGGTTGTTCATAGGTGATAAATAAGACAAGATCGGTTAGCGGTTGTGGCTTTTATGGGTGTTATGCTTTTTAATGTAGTACGTGGTGGTCTGCGATGTGGTGTGGTTCCAGTTGGGCTGGTGGCGTGTCCGTTTCTTGGAATAGGACACAGTGGATTTGGTGTTATTACGCGAACTCCCACAAGAGGAGAGGGCACACAAACAGACAACACATAAAAAGATAACTATAAAGTGGAAAAAATTTTTCTTCTTACCCATTGCTTCAAATTTTAAGGCGGCAAATATACAATATTTTCCACAAATAATTTCCCTTTTAACGATTTTTGTGAGGCCGATGTTATAGTGTTTTTATATAAAATCCTGAATGACAATATGCTAGGAGTATGTGCTTTGATTGTTATTCCGGCACCCTTCCTTTTAAAACCAGTTTCCTTTTTCGCTATCTTTGCCGCCGTGATATGAAAAACGACACTTCGCAGCGGATTCATCAGATATTGAAGCAATACTGGGGCTATGATTCGTTCCGCCCCATGCAGGAGGATATTGTCCTGTCGGTGTTAGAGGGGCGCGACACGCTGGCTCTGCTGCCCACCGGCGGTGGAAAGTCCGTGTGCTTTCAGGTGCCGGCCATCGCCCTGGGTGGCCTCTGCCTCGTCGTATCCCCGTTAATTGCCCTGATGAAGGACCAGGTGGCGCATTTGCGGGAACGGGATATCAAGGCGGTGGCCATCTATTCCGGGATGAACAGCAGTGAGATTGAGGATGCCCTTTCCGCCGCCCTGTTCGATCCCGAATGCCGCTTCCTGTACGTCTCACCCGAACGCCTGATGACCAACGCTTTCCGGCAGAACTTCGCCCGGATGCCGGTTCGGATGATTGCCGTGGATGAGGCACACTGCATCTCCCAGTGGGGTTACGACTTTCGCCCACCGTATTTGGAGATTGCGCAGGTCCGGAAGATCTTCCCGAAGGCTCCGGTGCTGGCCCTGACGGCCACAGCCACCCCAGAGGTGGTCAGCGATATCCAGATGAGGTTGGGGTTTCCGTCCGAGAATGTCTTCCGTAAGAGCTTCAAAAGGGAAAACCTCACCTATTTTGTGGTGGAAGAGGAGGATAAGTACGGTCGGCTGTTGCGGATCGCGAACCGTTATCCCGGCACGGGCATCGTGTATGTGCGCAACCGCCGCAAGACAGCCGAGGTGGCGGAGTTCCTTACGCGGCATGGCGTGCCCTCCGAATGCTACCATGCCGGCATGGATGCCAAGTTGCGTGACAGGCGGCAGAACGACTGGATGGCCGGCCGCATCCGCGTGATGGTGGCCACCAACGCCTTCGGCATGGGCATTGACAAGCCCGATGTGCGCTTTGTCGCCCACCTGGACCTCCCCGATACGCTGGAAGCCTACTTCCAGGAGGCTGGGCGTGGCGGGCGCGACGGCCTTTCCTCCGTGGCCGTGCTGTTGTACGATGAGTATGACCTGCGCCAACTCAAGCGCAACTTCACCTTGGCATTCCCGCCCTTGGAAAAGGTCCGGGAGGTGTATCGCCAGCTGTGCCAGCATTATTATATCAAGATGGGGGAGGGACAGAACACGCTGCATCCCTTCCATCTTGCCGAGCGGGCGCATGAGGCGAAGATGGATGTGGTACAGTATTTCAATGCGTTGCAACTCTTGGAGAAAGCAGGCGTGATTGTGCTGTCGGAACATTTGCGGGAAAAATCCCAGATCCGTTTCAACTATGAGGGCGACCAGTTGCTCCGCTATGAGAATGCACATGAGGAGGAGGCGGAGTTTATAAAGCTCCTGTTACGCTCTTATGAGGGGGTGTTCTCCCGCTACGCCAACATTGACGAACACCAACTGGCAGAGAGATGCTCCCTGACCGATGAAGAGGTGGTGGAGCGGTTGCATCGCTTAAGCAAGGCGGGGGTGCTGTCATACCATCCGCAGAGTGCGGTGCCGCTGCTGGTATTCGTGCAGGACCGCATTGATGAGCGCTACCTCTATTTCGAACCGCAGGTGTATGCCGAACGAAAACGGAAGGCGGAGGAGCGTATGCTGGCGGTGAAGCATTACGTGACGTCCTCGAATATCTGCCGTAGCCAGCTGCTGCTGAACTATTTCGGGGAGACGGACAGCACTCCCTGCGGCGGGTGCGACGTGTGCCTGCGTAGGAAGAAGTTTTCCGCACCCGCCGCGGCAGAGGCTATTGCCCGCCGCACCCGCGAGCTTGCCGCCGCCGGCATCACCGACAGGAAACAGCTCTTCGAGACGCTGGCCCTGGAGTTTGACGAGGGCGAGGTGGCCGATACCCTGCGCCGTATGGCCGATGTCGGAATGCTCTGAGACATGGCCCTCCTGGCTGTCTCGCGCCGTGTGATTTTTTTCTGTAAGGAATTGTAACAAACGGAATCTTTTTTACGACTATAATGTTGAAAAAAGAGAAGGATGGTGTGTGGAGACGAACGATATTTTACTATCTTTGCACGTTTTACAAATTATATTCATAATATGAAAAAAATCTTTTTTACAATCAGCGTAATCTTTTGTGTGTTAACAGGTTTTGCGCAATATCAGAAATCCGACTTGATATTGAGTCAGGATTTGTACAAGCATTATTCCCAAGCTGAAATTGAGCAGATGTACCAGCAGGATTTCGCCCAGCTGTTCCGTTTGAATTTCCGGATGTGCAATTATGCCCTCTTCGGGGCCAAGATGCCGGCGGGGCCAAGCCAGAACATGGGCTTCCTGGAGAAATACGCCAAACCGGGGGTCACAGTGGACGAGGATGAGATCATCCGCACGGGTCGGGTTGATCCAGAGGACTTCAATCTGCCGCAGGACAACACCCTTGTCAATGTGTTCCCATTGCATCGTTCAGGTTACTATGTCTATGTGATTTCCAAAGCGGATTACAACCAAATAATGGAAGCCAACTTGAATCAATATGTTTATTAAT
>JAIKYR010000117.1 GCA_024682995.1 Bacteroidales bacterium
GGTGTCGAGGAACTTCTCGGTCAAGCAGCCGCCGGAAGGACCGCCGGTTTGCACGGCTTTGAACTTCTTGCCGCCCTTGATGCCACCGCCGATTTCGTAGATGACCTCACGAAGGGTGATACCCATAGGCACCTCGATCAAACCGACGTTGTTGATCTGGCCGGCCAATGCGAACACCTTCGTACCTTTGGACTTTTCAGTGCCGATGGAGGAGAACCATTCCCAACCCTTGTTGATGATAACCGGGATGTTGGCGTAGGTTTCCACGTTGTTCACGTTGGACGGTTTCTTGAGGTAACCTTCAACGGCTGGGAATGGCGGTTTGAAGGTAGGCTCGCCGCGGAGACCTTCCATGGAGTGGATCAAAGCGGTTTCCTCGCCGCAGACGAATGCGCCGGCACCGTAGCGGAGGATGATGTCGAAATCGAAGCCGGTTCCGAAGATGTCTTTGCCGAGCAGGCCGTATTCGCGGGCCTGGTTGATGGCCACCTGCAGACGGTGGATAGCCAGCGGGTATTCAGCACGGATATAGACCAAACCGATGGTGGCACCGATACAGAAACCGCCGATGGCCATAGCCTCGATGATGGAGTGTGGGTCACCTTCCAAGATGGAACGATCCATGAATGCGCCCGGGTCGCCTTCGTCGGCGTTGCAGATGATATATTTCTGGTCAGCGGCGTTCTTGGCGCAGAGTTCCCATTTCAAACCGGTGGGGAAGCCAGCACCGCCACGGCCACGAAGACCTGATTTCTTGATGAGGTCGATGGTGGCTTTGGGGTCGTTCTGTTCCAGAACGGAAGCCAATGCTTTGTAACCGTCGCGTGCGATGTATTCGTCGATGTTTTCAGGATCGATGAAACCGCAGTTACGCAAAGCGATACGCATCTGTTTTTTGTAGAAACCCATGTGCTTGGAGTCGGAAATGTGTTTCTGATCCTCCGGGTTTTCGTACAGCAAGCGCTGCACTTTTCTACCTTTGATGATGTGCTCGTCGATAATCTCGCGGCAGTCTTCCGGTTTTACCTGTGTGTAGAACGTGTTGTCGGGCAGGATCTTGACGATGGGGCCCTTTTCACAGAAACCGAAGCAGCCGGTGGTGACAACTTGCACGTCATCAGTAAGATTCTTTTCAGCCAACAGGTTGATAAAGTTTTCTTTGATTTTCGGGCTTTCGGAAGCGGTACATCCTGTACCACCGCAAAGCAGAATGTGATATTTGTAATTTGCCATTGGAGACCTCCTTGTTATTTGTTATCGATTTTTTCGTAGTTGACGGGGATGACACCTTCGAGGATTTCACCTTCCATGATGTACTTGTTGACCAGTTCCTGACCCTTCTTGGAGTCAACATGGCCGAAAACGATGGGATCCTCGCCCGGTTTCTTGACTTCCACGGTGGGCTCGGCATAGCAGTAGCCCATACAGCCGGTTTGGGAAACCACAGCCTTGATGTTCTGCTTCTTGCATTCGTCAATGATGGCTTCCATTGTTTGCTTAGCACCGGAAGCGATACCGCAGGTGGCCATAGCAACCTTGATTTGAACCAAGTTTTCTACGTTGTCGCCTTCTTCGCGCAACTCAATTTTGGATTGGAGCTCTTCTCTCTTTTTTTTGAGATCAGCCAATGATTTAATTTTTTCCATGTAATTGGGTTTTAGTTGTTGATTTATAGGATATTATATACAAATTTATACACTTCCGGAACCGAAAAAATAGGCACACGGATTGCGGGGGCAAATGTAACATATTTTCCTTAATTTTCACTTGCCCGAAACGAATATTTTTTGTGTTTTTTTCATCCCAAGAAAAGGGGATTTTTGACCGAAAAAAAAGAGGGCCGAAACCCTCTTTTTTAGTCAAACAACGTCCTGTTGAACTTGCGCTCTAGACGTACGTCGTTGTACAATTCCGTGATTTTCGCCTTGGTGTAAAGCGGGAAATCGGCCTTCATCATCCAGTCGTAATAGGCGGGTTCTTTCATGAAAACCTCCTTGACGGGGACATTCTTATGCTTGCCGAAATTGAAGACGGCCTGGTCTTGGGCGTTCCATACGATGTGTCCGGCCATGTCCACGTTGCGGTTCTCGCGGGTGAACGCGCTCAACGCCTTGACATCGTTCTGGATAGGCTTGGATGTCCTACGGGTTCTGGGGTCTGTGTATTCCGTATCGGCATAGCGCTCCAATTGCGCCTTGAAGACCTCGTAGGTGGCGCGCGTGTCGGCGTTGGCGCTGTGGGCGTTGTTGAGGTCTTTGTTGCAGTAGAACTTGTAGGCAGCCACCAGGTTGCGCGGTTCCATCTTGTGGAAAATATTCTGCACGTCAATAAGATGGCGGTTCAGCATATTGAGCTCTTTCCCGCATCTCAAAAACTCTTCCAGCAATAAAGGCACATCGAACTTGTTGGAGTTGAATCCGGCCAGGTCCGCATCGCCGATGAAGGCCAGCAGGTCGTCGGCCAGCTCTGGGAAGGAGGGCTTGTCATAGACATCCTCATCATAGATGCCATGGATGGCGCTGCATTCTTCCGGAATATGCACTTCAATCTCCTGAACATTGCCGTCAGGCCCATTTACGAGATTGACGGGTCGGATGCGCTGCGTGCGCTCGATTTCAGTTCCGTCGGGCATGACTTTGATAAGAGATATTTCCACAATGTGGTCTTTGCCTACGTTCAGGCCGGTGGTTTCAAGGTCGAAGAATACTAAAGGTCGGGTGAGATTGAGATTCATTATTTTTTAACGATTTTTTCGGTGGTGATGATTTGATTGTTTTGTAAAATGCGGACAAAATAGAGGCCGTCGGCATAGTCTCCCATGCGGATGGTGTTGGAAAGGAGGGTGCCTGACTGCAACAGTTTGCCGTAGATATCATATACTTGATAGGAAAGATTGTCCAGATTATCAGAGGTTTCCACGTGCAGAATGTCGTGCGTGGGGTTGGGGTAAATCCGCAGGTCGGCTTGTGTGCGTGCAGGAATCCCAGAATGGTCAAAGCTCTTGCCAACAACCGGACGGATCATGGGTGCGCCCGCGTAGTAGGACGGTACCCAGTCGTTGGCGATTTTGTAGAAGAAATGGCCGGTGGCGTCGTTGTTCTGGTCGAAGCCGACATTGAGCTGCACGTTGTGGTTCTGGTAAAAGCCCACGTAGAATGTGCCCTCGATGGCGATGGGCTCTTCGAGGTAATAACTGGCAAATTCCAAAAAGTCGTCCGCGTGGCCGGGCAGTTGTGCCGGCAGCTCGTAGAGCACCTCGCCGGGTTCGCCATTGTTGTCGGCCCAGACCATGAGGGTGAAGTAGTCAATGTTTTCATCGTTCAGGGCACTGTTGAACCAGATGCGCACACTCTGCAGCGAGTCGGGCTGGGCCAGCGTGAACTGCACGGCCAGATAGGACTCGGGGTGTGTCATCGTGGAGTAGAGACAGTAGCCCGCCTCGGCGGTGCCGTCATCGTAGGCGTAATAGTTATAGAACTTCTGCTCGAAGACGCAAGTGTCGTTGGATTTGCAGTCATCGTTTGCACCAACCAGACTGAACACGTGCGTGATACGGAACGTGGCGCTGTCCTGACCGTCATACGTGTAGGCGAAATCAATGGACGGGTCGGCATGATAACTATAGGTGTGAAGTCCATCGTTATAATAGGGGTAGGCGTTCGCATTGTACGTGTCCGTGGCATAGACGAAGCTGTTGGGCTCTTTCACAACGGAGTAGGTGTAGTAGGTGTTCTTGGCAGAAGAGGAGAGATTGCTGAGGTCGTTGTGGAACACGGCAGCCATGTCCGACGGACGATATTGCTGCCAGGGCATGGCTTGGTACAGATTCAGTGCGCTGGTGGTGGGCGAGACAAAAGCCACGTCGCTGGGGTAGAGGTCGCCTGCCGTGCGTCCTATGTCAATCTGTATGTAGTCGATATGCCATTGGTCGCAGTTGCTGGCCCAACCCACGATGTTGCCGCTGCTCCAGGAATCCAAGTCCAGGGAGGCGTAGTTGCGGAAGCGGAACTGGAAATTGTTGCGCAGGTATTGCTCATCGGTGATGGGAATCATCACCTGTTTGAAATAATCCAAGGGATTTTCCGCCAGCCAGGAGTCTAACGAACAGCCGTGCGATGACCAAATTTCGTTCCATACATATTCGGGACCAAACAGGGAATCGGAGGGAATCATAATGACCTCTCCGGGGAATGCGGCATTTTCAAAAACATAATAAGTGCCTGGGATAAAGGGATTAGCTAAGCTGTCGCCGGCCTGATAGTATTCGTTTTCGCCAACAGTGAAGTCTCCGTAGGCGAATCCGATGAAAATCTGGTTGCCAGTGGCGTATCCGAATTCCAGTATGAGTTCGTCGTCATGTTCGGGTTTGTCGCCGACACGTTTCCATTCAACAGGCGGGTTCTGGCGGCAGCCTCCTCCCGGCTGGTAGTAAAAGCTGAAATAGAGGGAGTCGCCGATGCGCATAAGCCTGTGCTGGGTGAAGTTGCTGTCCAGTCGGATGGGTGCGGACGTTAGGGTGTCGGCCGGGAATGCGGAACGGTCAGCGTGTGCATACACCTGTCCGTTCTCGTCCAAGGCATCCAGCGTGGCCACCCCGATGGAGGGGGGGTAGATGGGATATGTGTTGTTGACAAAAGCCTGCCGGTCGGTCCAATAGTGCGGGTTGGGATAGCCGATGCCGGTGGAGAAATCCTCAATGAAGGGCAGTTTCACGGGTGTGGGCAGGTCGCGGGTGGGCTGGCTTTTGACAGCGGCCTTTGCGATGACGGCGTTGCGGACCACTCCCGTCAGCATCTCTTGAGCGTGGAGATGGAAGGAGGCCGCGGTCAGGCAGATTATAAGGAGAATGGTTTTGGAAACAAGTTTCATGCGTTGTGATTAGTTGGTTATTTCTTCGGAGGATGCCTCCGTGTCCGGCAGGTATCCGATGTTCTTCCCGACGACAAGTGTGATTTTCTCGCCCATTTTGATGTCGGTGCCGGCGGCGATGGCATGGCCTTTATAGAGCACTTCCAGCACGGCGTTCTCATACGGGCTTGGCTTTTCGATGATGTTGGCCAGCACCAGCCCCTGCGATTCCAGCATGATCTGGGCCTGTCGCAGTGACACGTCGTGCAGTTCGGGCATCTTGATGGTGGGCGGCACGTCGGTGGCCACGGTCAGATAGACCTTGCGGCCCCGTTTCACCTTCTCGCCGGCGGCGGGGTCCTGTTTCAGTACGGTGCCGGGCACTTTGCCGTCCTCGTAGAGGTGTTCGTTCACGATGAACACGAAGCCCTCGGCCCGTCCGCGCTGGGTGAGCGATTCCGCATTCTGGCCCACGAAGCTCGGCATCTCGAACTCTCTGCCGTGGCGGGTGAAGAGTCGCAGGAACAGCACCACCAGCACCATCAGCACGATGGTGAGCACGATGGCGGCCAGCAGATGAAAACCGAACTTGTCAGAGTTTATTTTTTTCATATTCGGAAAAATCGTAACGGTATTAACTTGAAAAAATCGGTTATATTGTAAATCCGCTGCAAAAATACAAAAATTACTCGGAGAGCAAAAGGGCGAAAGGCGGAAAATCTGCACGCTTCACTATTCACCGACCTCTATTCACTAAAAATTCGTGTAAAGGCACGAAATCTCTTCGTGGGTAGGGGCCAGCAGCAGGCAAAGCACCAAAGCCGCAATGATGATCACGGCTATATGTAAGCTGGTGAAAAGCATGGGTGGGGGATTGTTTGACTAAGGGGCTAAACAGTAGGGGGTTGGGAATTGGGTTTTGGCCGTTAGCTATTGGCCGTTGGCTTTTGGCTTTTCTCTAAACTATAAACTCTCAACTCTAAACTTTACTCTTTCACCACCCTTTTCACCACCGCGCCGCTGTCCGTCTCCACGCGCAGCACATACACGCCCGCGCACAGCTCATGAACGTCAACCTCCGCCATGCTGGCATTCACATTCACCGTTTTCAACAGCTTCCCATATACGTCGTAAAGCCGTATCCGGTAAATGGTGGATTGTGAGCTGTGAATGGAGAACTGGCCGTTGTTCGGGTTGGGGAAAACCAGCACATCCTCCGCACCCATAACTGAGGCGTTACCACCCATCTGCAGAGCCTTCGGGGGATCCTGGGGCGCGTTGTCTCCCGTGCTGTCCCCCTCCGTTTTGATGGGCTCCGGGTCAACGATGGTGCCTATGGTGTCCCACGAGAAGAAACAGCCACCAGAAGTTGCCCCATAATGCTGGGTCACACTCCCATAAATCAGCGACGGGTCGAGGCCAACCGTGCTGTTGTAGTAGTTTATGTTCTGCGGGCCGGCATTGTAGATACCGTAGTTTGTGATGCCCGTGAAGGAG
>JAIKYR010000145.1 GCA_024682995.1 Bacteroidales bacterium
ATCTGAATGACACATTAAGCCATTACCCAACCTCTGAAGTTCTGGCAGACACGGCTGCCGGTATCCGCGATGCCTTGATGGACACCGCCGCTGCCATCCGCGCCGACATTCCGACAGTGAACAACGGAATCCTTACCATCACCTACGGTTCCGAAACACCGGTCACCTTCACTGCCAATCAGGACGGCAACAGCGAAATCACCATCCCCGCTCCGGCCGCACCAAACAACGGTGAAATCACCATTACAAGAAATGGTCAAGCCATCACCAACGGCACATTCACCGTTGACCAAAGCGGTGACCAGACCATTGACATCTCAGTTCCGACCTGCGATTCCCTCGCCAACTGCGATTTGATCAAGTCCATTTTAGACAGACTGAACTCTTTGGAACATCTTACAGACTCACTTGCCAACGAACTCGACAAACTGAGACCTGCCCTTACCGTGACTGCCTCGCAGGACACGGTGACCGTTTGCCTCGGTTCCTCTCAACCTGTGACTTACACGGCCACGTTCCACAACTGCAGCAGCAGCGATTACACGATTTCCTGGAAGGTGAACGGCATAGACTCTTCCAATGTAACAACACCAACCCTCACCTTCAATGCGGAGACCGCTGGCGATTATGTTGTGGTCTGCGTCGCCACCCGTTCGGATAACACTTCTGTGACTGACACGGTCACCACCCGCGTGGAAGTTGACAATCTTGTTCCTTCCTTCACGGCAACCGTCAGCAACCTGACTGTGACCCTGGCGGATATTGTGAACACAGCAACCATCCAGTGGGATACGGACAGCGTGCCTGTGGCATTTAGCGGCACCTCTGCCACCCATACCTATTCCGTTGCTGACACGGTCACGATTACCGCAACGAATAAGGGTGGCTGCACATTCTCACAGGAACTCGTCCTCAAAGCAGTCGCTCCCACAGTGACTACTGACAGTATCCCCGCGGGCACAATTACGGCCACCACGGCCAAAGCTTACGGCACGGTGACCTTCGACGGCGGTGTACCTGAAACGAAGCGTGGTATGGTGTATTCCACCTCCAATTCGAATCTGAAACTCGGTGCCGATGGCGTGGATTCCGTAATGAATAATGGTATGGGCATAGGCAGCTTTGCTTGTGACTTGAGACGATTAGTTCCCTGTACCCAATATTACGTGCGCGCTTTCGCCATCAACGATATGGATACAGCATACGGGGAGGTAAAAGATTTTACCACCTTGTCATTCACCTGCGGCAGCACACTCACCGACATCGACGGCAATGAATATGCCACTCTGCTACTCGGCAGCCAGTGCTGGATGAAGCAAAACCTCCGCACCACCCATTTCGCCGACGGCACCGAAATCGCCTTAGGCAACACCAGTTCTGATTTTAATTCCCCATTCCGTTATGCACCGGGATCAGAGTCGGCTGAGGTCCTCAACGCCTATGGTTACCTCTACAACTGGGCCGCAGCCATGCACGGCGGCACCTCCTCCTCTGCCAATCCGAGTGGTGTTCAAGGAGTTTGCCCCGACGGATGGCACCTGCCGAGCGATGCCGAATGGACCCAACTTACCAATTTTGTCGCTTCCAACAATGCGAATGTTTGTGGCGGCAATCCCACACACATTGCAAAAGCATTGGCCTCCACGGAGATGTGGGGCAATTGGGGCACATGTTCCGTTAATTGCCTGATGTGCACCGACCCTTCCTCCAACAACAGCACAGGATTCTCAGCTCTGCCTTCTGGCACATGGAACTCGGACGGTGCTGTCGGTCATGGAACCTCTGGGTATACAAATTATGGCCACACAATTTTCCGTACGGCCACAGAATACGAAAACAATTACGCCGCCTGGGTTAGAGAATTCTATAACGAATACGCTTATGTGGGCCGCACTGCCATCGCCAAAACAACGGGTCAATCGGTGCGCTGCCTTCTCGACTGCGCAACGGGGCATAGCTATAAGCCCACCGTTTCTGCCGTAACATTCACCGACACGGTCGGCACTGCGATCAGTATGTCCGCCAGCGTGTCTTCCGACGGCGGTGCAGCCGTGACCGAGCGCGGCGTATGCTGGGGCACTGCATCGCAGCCCACCATCAGCTCCAACCACACTGCTGACAGCGGCACGGGCATCGGCGACTTCACCGTTACCGGAACTCTCACCCCCGGCACCACCTACTATGTGCGGGCCTACGCCACCAACAGTGAGGGTACAGCCTACGGTGCCGAGATGACCTTCGTGATGCCGAATCTCCCCACGGTAACGACCACTGCCGTGACCGATATAACCGCCCACACCGCCACCACGGGCGGCAATGTGACCGCTGACGGCGGCTCAGCCGTAACCGCTCGCGGCGTGTGCTGGAATACCTCGAACAATCCTACCATTGACAATGATACAACTCTGAACGGCAATGGCACGGGCAGCTTCGTGGCTTCCATCAAAAACCTCACCCCTGGTGAAACTTACTATGTGCGGGCATATGCCACCAATGCCATCAGCACGGCCTACGGCGACGAGGTGACCGTTACCACACCCGACTGGTCGCTGAGCCTTGCGAGCGACGGCGACGCCACCATCAAGCTGTGCGGAGATCCCAGCAAGAGCGTGACCTACACCGCAACACCTTCCTACGGCACAGCTGCGGACTACTCCTACAGTTGGAGCTGCAGCGGCGGCACCATCTCCGGCACTCCCACCTCCAACACCGCCACCATCACCTTCAACAGTGCCAACACATATACCGTCTCCTGTACCGCCACTCATAACACGGAGCATTTCGATGTTGACGCAACGATTTCGACAACGATAGTAAGTGGAGGCACCAAGCGAAATTTGGCGATGTGCAGTGACGGCCTTACGATTCAATCTAAAGAGTCAAATAGTAGCTATGTAGGTTTTGTCAGTTCCATTTCATGGGGAGATGGTACCACCACTACCAATATTCCTTATACTATACATTTCTCCCATACGTACGCTTCACCTGGCGTCTATACCGTGACAATTACCCCTTATTCTGCTAACGATTGCGAAGTCACAAGAACTTTCGCCATGGGCGATGCCGTTCTGAATCCTTGTATGGTGGCGGTTGCGCATACGAATAGTTCCACCTACACCTCTTCCACTGGCGGTTTGGAGACTACCAATTCCGAGGGCAAGATCACCACAGTGGCCGACAACGACGGCAATACCTACAAGGTGGCGCAGATCGGCTCCCAGTGCTGGATGGCCGAAAACCTGCGCACCACCAAGAAACCCGATGGAACGGAAATACCTGTTGGAACCACCACAAGTTCGACGGCTGCGTACCGGTACGATCCGCTTAGTGGCGCTACCGTTGACCCTTACGGTTATTTCTACAATTGGGCGGCTGTGATGAATGGTGCAAGTGCATCAAGCGCAAATCCGTCAAACGTCCGGGGCATCTGCCCGCAGGGCTGGCACGTGCCGAGCGATGCCGAATGGCAGCAAATGTTAGATGAAGTAGGTACAAATAACGCAGCGAAATTAGCTACAGGTTGTGATTGGACTGGTGAAGGTTCTGCAATGTGTCCCAACAATTATCGTTATGCCGAACGCAGCGCTTCCGGTTTCGACGCACTTCCCGCAGGCTACTACAATGCGTCCGCGCAGTTCGGTATCAGTACACGTTTCTGGACGAGCAGTGCTAATGGCACCAATAGTTATTATCGACAAATCATGCGTACTGGTACATCCGTGAGCAACAGTGCCACCATCGCAAATACTAACGGTTATTCCCTCCGCTGCGTCCGCGATGGAGGAATTGCCGAACCGATTAACTTGTCGGTGACGACAAGCGCAGCCGATAACATCGGGCAGACCAGTGCCACACTGAACGGCAGCATCTCGAACCCCGATAATATTGCCATTTCTGCCCAGGGTTTTGAGTGGAAAGCAGCCACAGAGGGTACTTATACACAGGTTCCCGTCAGCGGCACCACGCTGAGCCACAACCTTACGGGTCTGACCCCCTACACAACTTATACTTTCCACGCGTTTGCCACCACTTCCGATGGCACTATTTATGGCGACGAGGTGAGCTTCACCACCGAGGCGTTGGAGTTCACGGTGACGACAGCACCCGCTACCGATGTTTTATATACCAGTGCCACGTTGAACGGCAGCATTGCCAACCCCACCCATGCCAATGTCACGGTCACCGCTCAAGGGTTGGAGGGGAAGAAGACAACGGGCGGCACCTATACACAGGTTCCCGTCAGCGGCACCACGCTGAACTACAATCTTACAGGCTTGTCGCTCGGTACTGGTTACACCTTCCGCACGTTTGCTACATTAGCCTCTGGATCCACGGTCTATGGCAGCGAACAAGAATTCACCACGCTTTCCTACAGACGTATTCTCCTTGACACCATCGCGCACGACTTTGTGGCGCAGTACGGCGACACGTTGGTTAACACTCTTTCCTCGCCTCACAAGATTTCCATCGCGGCTGGCGCCACGATTACGCTTAGGGATGCCACTATTGAGGGTACCAACGATCCAGCTTACTCCTGGGCAGGAATCAGCTGCGAGGAGGGCGACGCCACCATCATCCTCGAAGGAACCAACACCTTGAAAGGTTTCTATGAAGACTATCCTGGCGTTTACGTTGCTCCAAACAAGACAATCACCATCCAAGGTACAGGTTCCTTGACGGCAAGCTCAAACGGCGGAGGTGCTGGTATTGGCGGTGGATGGGATTTGCCATGTGGTAATATTATTATCAATGATGGAACCATTAATGCCACAGGTAGCCAATATGCAGCAGGTATCGGTACTGGAATTTCCTATGGAGCTGAGAATGCTTGTGGTGACATTACTATTAACGGAGGAACTGTGACAGCCATAGGAGGAGAAGGACAAACTACTAACGGTAGTTATAATGGTGCAGGTATAGGTACCGGATGTGCCTATAACGCTACAAACACTTGTGGTAACATTACCATTAATGGTGGAACAGTGACAGCCACAGGGGCCCATAGTAGTGCTGGTATAGGTAACGGTAATGCCCGAAATTCCAGTGTATGTGGAAACATTAGTATTAGCGGTGGAACAGTGACAGCCACAGGCGGTTATGACGCTACAGGCATTGGTAATGGCCGCACTGGTACTTCTGGTTATTGTAGCTGTGGCAATATCACTATTGAAAACACTGTGACAAAAGTGACGGCTACTAAGGGTGGACCCGCCACAAGGAGCATCGGTCAATATAGTCACTTCAATGTTGGAACCTGCGGTACGGTAACCATCGGTGGTGAGAATAAGACGCCGGGTGTATCGCCGACTTCGGGAAACACATACGTTTATGAACCGTAACACGAGAACGGATTTCTCCGTCCGTTGCGTCCGTGATTAAAGAATAGTCAAGAATAGGAAATATGCAAGAAGGGGCTGCCCATGTGGGTGGCCCCTTTTGTCTTGCTTCATCACCCATCTCAACAGAAAAGTCACAAGTATTGTATTGTTTTCTTTTTTTGTAACCGTTCCTAATGAAGTTGGACACCTACCACGCATGGGGAAGTTTGAGAGGTGGTTGAAAAAAAACGCAGTTAACGAGGCGATAATGTATTGCGCAATCGGATTCCGGACTTATTAACAATTTGAGCTCTTTTTTCCGCAACCCCTTATTTGAAAAAGGCTTCCCGTGTGGATAACTATTCCTGTCGTTTTCGGAAGAGAGCAGCCTTAAAAATCGTACTTTTGCAACCGGATTCAGGTTCCGAATGGATCAAAAGGGAATCCTGTGAAAATCAGGAGCTATTCCCGTAGCTGTCAGTCCTTTACAACTCTCCGGCACCTATGTCACTGACAACCTCCCCGTTGTCGGGAAGACGCCGGAAAGCAGGATAAGCCAGAAGACCTGCCTGTATCTGACAAAACGTAGCTTTCGGGATAAAAGCACACTTGTCCGCAAGGACCATTCTATTCCGGTAAGTTGCCCAAATAACAACTTAACACAAACCAAACCTATGATTGAAACCACTTACATTATCAAACGCAACGGCAAGAGAGAGCCGTTTTCCATGGAGAAGATCCGCAGCGCCATCACCAAGGCGTTCGTGTCGGTGGACTCCTTCCCCACGCAGGAAATCATGACCAACATTCTGGGCCGCCTTTCCATCCATGACGGCATCTCCGTGGAGGAGATCCAGAATCAGGTGGAGAAATCCCTGATGGCCGAGCGCTACTATGAAGTGGCCAAATCATACATCCTTTACCGCCAGAAACACTATGAAGACCGCGAGGTGAAGGACAAACTTGACTTCCTCATCAACTACTGCAACGCCAAGAACGCCGCCACCGGCAGCAAATACGACGCCAACGCCAACGTGGAGAAGAAGAACATCGCCACGCTCATCGGCGAGCTGCCCAAGTCGAGCTTCATCCGCCTCAACCGCCGTATGCTCTGCGACCGCATCAAGGAGATGTTCGGCAAAGAGGTGTCCGACAAATACTTATACCTGCTCAACCATCATTTTATCTACAAAAACGATGAGACGAGCATCGCCAACTACTGCGCCAGCATCACCATGTACCCATGGTTGCTGAGCGGCACCCAGAGCATCGGTGGCAACGCCACCAAGCCCACGAACCTGAAATCATTCTGCGGCGGCTTCATCAACATGGTGTTCATGGTGTCCAGCATGTTGAGCGGCGCATGCGCCACCCCGGAGTTCCTGATGTATCTTAACTACTTCATTGAACAGGAATACGGCCCCGACTACTACAAGAACCCTGACAAGGTGGTGGATCTCTCCACCAAGCAGCGCACCATCGACAAGATGATCACTGACTGCTTCCAGCAAGTGGTCTATTCCATCAACCAGCCCACGGGTGCCCGCAACTTCCAGTCCGTATTCTGGAACATATCCTACTACGACAAATACTATTTCAAGAGTCTCTTCGGCGAATTCCGCTTCCCCGACGGCAGCCAACCCCACTGGGAGTCCGTCAGCTGGCTTCAGAAACGCTTTATGCGCTGGTTCAACCAGGAGCGCACCCGCGCTGTGCTCACCTTCCCTGTGGAAACCATGGCCCTGCTCTCCGAGAACGGCGACATCAAAGATAAGGAGTACGCCGACTTCACTGCGGAGATGTATGCCGAAGGACACTCCTTCTTCACCTACGTGAGCGACAACGCCGACTCGTTGAGCAGCTGCTGCCGTCTGCGTAACGAGATCAAGGACAACGGTTTCAGCTACACCCTTGGCGCTGGCGGCGTGTCCACCGGATCCAAGAGCGTGCTCACCATCAACCTCAACCGCTGCATCCAAGAGGCACACCGTCTGGACAAACCTTACCTGCAATATCTGGAAGATATCATCGACCTGACCCACAAGGTGCAGATGTCATACAATGAAAACCTCAAATATTTGTTGGAAAAAGGCATGCTGCCGCTGTTCGATGCCGGCTTCATCGCCATCAACCGCCAATACCTCACCATCGGTATCAACGGTCTGGTGGAGGCTGCCGAGTTCATGGGCATCCCCATCAACGACAACAATGAGTACCAGAAGTTCGTGGAGGGCATCTTGGGCCTCATTGAAAAATACAACAAGAAATACAGCAAGAAGGGCCTGCTCTTCAACTGTGAGATGATTCCAGCCGAGAATGTGGGTGTGAAACATGCCAAATGGGACAAGGAGGATGGTTACGAGGTGCCTCGCGACTGCTACAACAGCTATTTCTACATTGTGGAGGACGACTCCTTGGACATCATCGACAAATTCAAACTGCACGGACGCAACTACATCACACACCTCACCGGCGGCTCCGCCCTGCACATGAATCTGGCCGAGCACCTCTCACAGAAACAGTATCGCCAGCTGCTGCGCGTGGCGGCCAAGGAGGGTTGCAACTATTTCACCTTCAACATTCCCAACACGCTGTGCAACAACTGCGGCCATATCGACAAACGTTATCTGAAAGAGTGTCCCCACTGCCACAGCAAAAATGTGGACTACCTCACCCGTATCATCGGCTACATGAAACGCGTCAGTAACTTCTCGCACGCCCGCCAGATTGAAGCCAGCAAGAGGTATTATGGCAAATTTAATGACGCTAAATAATTAAGAAACTAAGGAACCAAGAAATTTAGCGTGCCTTAATTTCTTAATTTCTTAATTTCTTAACTTCTTAATTTTTTCATTTTGCGTTTCCACAACTACGACATTGTTTTCCAGGAGATTCCCGACGAGGTGACGTTGGCCATCAATATCACGCATTGTCCGAACCTCTGCGAAGGGTGCCATAGTCCGCACCTGCGGGAGGATTTTGGGGAGGTGTTGGACACCGCCGCCCTGGACCGTCTGTTGGCACGCTATGCGGAGGACATCACGTGCGTGTGCTTCATGGGCGGCGACCGCGATGTGCCGGCGGTAGAGTGTCTGGCGGAACATGTACGCACACATTACCATCTGAAAACGGGCTGGTACTCCGGGCGCAACGAGATGCCACCCCACCCTATGTTGTTCGATTTCGTGAAATTAGGGCCCTACATCCCCGAAAAGGGCAGTCTGAAACAACGTACCACCAACCAACGGCTCTACCGCAGAAACGGAGAGGACTGGGAGGATATCACAGGACGGTTTTGGAGAGCGGTGGAGTTGTGAAATATACGATGGAAGACATATATTGATTTTGATTAAGGAAAGCTTTTTTTTTGTATTTTTGCGCGTTTTTTTAGGCTTTCCTGAATCAATATGTTGAAAAACAAGAAAATATGTGTGGTTTTACCCGCCTATAACGCGGAAACGACGCTGCGGCAGACCTACGAGGAGATTCCCTTTGACATTGTGGATGAGGTGATCCTGGTGGATGACTGTTCGCAAGACGCTACCGTGGAAGTGGGACAAGCCCTCGGCATACACCATATCATCCGCCATGATGTGAACAAAGGCTATGGCGGCAACCAGAAATCATGTTACACCAAAGCCCTTGAACTCGGTGCCGATGTGGTCATCATGCTACATCCCGACTACCAATATACTCCGAAGCTGATTGAATCGATGTCGTATGTCATTGTCAATGAGCTGTATCCCGTAGTGCTGGGCTCCCGTATTCTCGGCAAAGGTGCCTTACGGGGTGGTATGCCGCTGTACAAATATGTCTTCAACCGCTGCCTGACGTTTATCCAGAATGTGCTGATGAACGAGAAACTCTCCGAATACCACACGGGTTACCGCGCCTTTTCCTCAGAGGTCTTGAAGAGAATCCACTTCATGGACAATTCCGATGACTTCGTCTTCGACAACCAGATGCTGGCCCAGATTTTCTATGCTGGCTTCGAGATTGCCGAGATCACCTGTCCCACGAAGTACTTCCCGGAGGCCTCCTCCATCAACTTCCGCCGCAGCTCGAAATACGGATGGGGCGTGCTCTGGACCGCCCTGCAATACCGTCTCCAGAAATGGCACCTCGCACACTTTAAGATTTTTGAACAATGACTATGAACTTTGAACTCTGACCTTGAACCTTTTTACTTAATAATTTTTATCCTTTAACCTAAGCTTTACAAACATTACAAACCCATTATATGAGAAAAAGTAAACTCGGATTGGATTTCGCACAGGTAGATGCGGCCAAACAATTAGCAAAGAACATCGCCAACCAGGTACAAGAATTTGTGGATGCCTATACCACGGTGACGGTAGAGCGCACCTTATGCCGCCTGATCGGCATTGACGGCGTGGACGAAAACGGCGTACCCCTTCCCAACCGCGTGGTGGACGCCATTCTGGAGAAGGGCGTGCTGAACCAAGGTGTCCTCTATTTCATCGGTAACGCCATTCTGGAAACGGGTATGGCCCCGCAGGACATTGCCGAGAAGATAGCCACCGAGAACTGGGACATCACAACATTGAAACTGAATACGACAGACAAGATACAGGCGGCCGTGAATCCTTTTGTGGAGGCCTGCCTGACCCGCATCAAAGGCAACGTAGCCAAGCGCAACGAGTACCTGAACACCATCGGTGAGGGTCCGAAACCGTACCTCTACATCATCGTGGCCACGGGCAACATCTATGAGGACGTGGTGCAGGCGCAGGCCGGCGCGCGCCAGGGTGCCGACATCATCGCCGTGATCCGTACCACGGGCCAGAGCCTTCTCGACTACGTGCCCTACGGTGCCACCACCGAAGGCTTCGGCGGCACGTTTGCCACACAGGAGAACTTCCGCATCATGCGCAAGGCCCTCGATGAGGTAGGCGAAGAGGTGGGCCGCTACATCCGCCTCTGCAACTACTGCTCCGGCCTCTGCATGCCCGAAATCGCCGCCATGGGCGCCCTCGAACGCCTTGACGTGATGCTCAACGACGCCCTCTACGGCATCCGTTTCCGCGACATCAACCCGCAGCGCACCCTCATCGACCAGTACTTCTCCCGCGTCATCAACGGCTATGCCGGCGTCATCATCAACACCGGCGAGGACAACTACCTCACCACCGCCGATGCCGTGGAGGCCGCCCATACGGTGCTCGCCTCCGACCTCATCAACGAGCAGTTAGCCCTCCTGGCTGCCCTGCCGGAGGAGCAGATGGGCCTCGGACACGCCTTCGAGATGGACCCGATGCTTGAAAACGGCTTCCTCCTCGAACTCGCACAGGCGCAGATGACCCGCGAGATCTTCCCGAAGGCCACCCTCAAATACATGCCGCCCACGAAATTCATGACGGGCAACATCTTCCGCGGCCACATCCAGGACGCCCTCTTCAACATGATCGGCATTTGGACCCACCAGGGCATCCAGCTGCTGGGTATGCCCACCGAGGCCATCCACACCCCCTTCATGAGCGACCGCTACCTCTCCATCGAGAATGCCCGCTACATCTTCAACGACATGCGGAGCATCGGCGAGGAAATGGAGTTCCGCGAGGGAGGTATCTGCCGCGAACGCGCCAAAACGGTGCTCAACAATGCCATCGAACTGCTGCAACAGATTGTGGAAGAAGGTCTGTTCTCCGCATTGGAGAAAGGAATCTTCGGCGACGTGAAGCGCCCGATGAATGGTGGGAAGGGACTCGCCGGCGTGGTCACCAAGGGTGAGCATTATTTCAATCCCTTTATTGAATTGATGAAAAACAGAAAATAGAGTTAATAATTAAAAAGTTTTTAGATGAAAAAAACGTTTTTGGTCGTGAGCGTGCTCCTGTTGGTGAGCAACCTGATGGCCCAGCACAAACGCCAGATGACAGAGGTGGTTCCCGAAAAGGAAACCATAGTTTATTTCTGCAGCGAAATCACCCCCGAAAACATTCTGAAGCTCTATGATGCTCTTGGAGTGGATATCAATGCCTATAAAAATGTTGGCCTGAAAGTGCATTTCGGGGAACGCGGCAACCAGAATTTCCTCAATCCGGAACTGCTACACCCGCTGGTGGACAAGGTGCATCCCACCTTTGTCGAAACCAACGTATTGTATGTCAGCGACCGCCGTTTCACCAAATCCCATATCGCGCTGGCGAAAGAGCACGGCTTCACCTTCGCCCCCATCGATATTTTGGATGCGGATAACGAGATCATATATCCAGGTGACACGAATTTCCAATTCTGCAAGACGGTGCGCACCGGCGACCATTTCGAGAATTACGACTTCTACATTATCTATTCCCACTTCAAGGGACATGGTTCCTCCGGATTCGGCGGGGCCATCAAGAATGTGGGTATGGGTATGGCTTCCCCGGGCGGCAAGATGGCCATCCACGCCAACAACTACCCCAAGGTGAACACACCCGAAAAGTGCTTCCAGTGCAACCGTTGCGCCAGCCAGTGCCCGGCCGTGGCCATCTCCGTGGACAGTCACGGTCCCGTCATCGACACCACCAAGTGCATCGGCTGCGCCAAGTGCATCGCCGAGTGCCCGCTGAAACTCTTCTCCCCGGACAATTCCGGCTACGATGAGACCCGCTTCCTCGACAAACTTGTGGAGTACACCAAGGTGCTGGCCGACCGTCGCCCGATGGTGTTCATCAACGTCATGGCCAACATATCCACCACCTGCGACTGTTCCGCCAAGGCTCCCAAGCCCTTCATGCGCGACATCGGTGCAGTGGCTTCCAAGGATGTCGTGGCCATCGACCAGGCCTGCCAGGACCTCACATCCAAGGCCTACGGCTGCGAGCATGTCTTTCAGAAAGT
>JAIKYR010000156.1 GCA_024682995.1 Bacteroidales bacterium
GTATGGAAAATAATTGTGTCCGTCCTCGGAAAAAAACAACTCGACGGTCTGCGGGGACTTGATCCAGTCATGCACATTCTGCAAAAAACGGGTTTTGAGGCTGCCGACCTTGATTTTGCGACCGAAGTCGAACTCCACGTCCACATTCTCACCCCAGTATCCTTGCCAGTGGCCGTCCATATAGGAATCTCCGCCCACCTGGCCGTCGGCCAGGGCCATCGTGCCGGCGGCGGCATATTGCGGACGATAGGTGGAGTATTTCGTGTTCAACTTCGATATTCTCCCCATGCCGTCGTGCAACAAAACGTATTTTTCCGTAAGCACCGGGTCTGACATCGCATTGACGGTCATGGCCCGCACTGTGGCGGTTCTGTCCAGCACAAAAGGGCTGTCATACAGCATCTCCCCGGCTCTCGGTTCCCGTCCATCCACCGTGTAGTAAATCTTACGGTCGCCGAACAGCGTGCGCAACGAGACCTTCGCCTGTCTCTGACCGTCCGTCTCCGAGGTGATGAACACATGGTTCGGCACGTCAAGCAGTTCCCGGGCCAGCGCATCATAGCGTTGCTCCACGATATGACGGCTGTAAGGACGATTCTCTTCGTCCCACAACTGCATGTACATCTGCTTCACGCGGTGCAATAAGGTCAACTCCTCTTGTATGCTTTTTTCGATATCATGGCGGGAAAAACGATTGTTTTTCAAATTATAATCATACAACATGCAACGAATCATATTCTGCTTTGCCACAGCCTGTTGATGCAATGCCACGTAATAGGCGATGCGGAACGGTGCGCTATATGGCGACGGTTCCATCGTGTCGGCGGCGCGATACAGGGGAAGAGCTGACTCTATTTTGTCAAAGACCTCCCTGTTTTTCCGGAAAGCCTCGTCCGTAACCTTGGAAGGATAGAAATCCCATACACTTTCGTGCAAGGCGCCACTGTTGAAGAAATTCGGGATATCGGTGTGTTCCAGGTCTCGCATCAGCTGGAAATGATCTTCCGGTGCGGGGAATTGCTGTTCGAACAAGGGGTTGAACTGTGCCAGACGGTCCTCGCGTTCACGGTTGGCGGCGGGCAGGTCGGTTTGCACAATCGGCTTCCAAGCCATCTCGGCGGCCCAGCACATGCCGTGCCACGCGCTGTTGATGAGCGACTCGCCCGAATCATCCCAGGCGGTGTTCATCATGCCTAACGCACCGTGTTGGAAACCATCGCGCACAAGGTTCGCAATGTTCATTGTATAAGTCTCATAGCTTGGAAAAACAGAACCCCACATGCTCATGCCGGGTGCCACCATGAAGTCCAAGTTCCTGCGAACGAATGGCTTCATCATGTCCGCATAACTGTCGGAAGGGGCATAGCTCCACACCAGCATCAGCATATCCTGCGGCAGCTGGGCGGTGATAGCAGAGTCCTTGGCCGCGATGTCGCCCCACATCATCACCCGTTTGCCAAGCGGTTTCAGGATATCGTACACCCGTCGGATGTGGTCCGCATACACCTGTGCGGCACCACCCGCCGAATCCACATAATGAGCGGCCTTGCCTGTGCCTAAGGCCTCGGTTTCATCACAATTTATATTAAAGAATGGCGAAGAATAGGCATGTGCCACCGTTTCCAATTGGTATTTGAGGAACTTGTATGTCTGCTCCGTGCCGGGATTCCAATTTGCCTTCGTGTCTGCCATATCCAGATAATAGGGAATGCGCAATGTCTTCTCCGCATGGGCCAGGCATTGTTGGTTGCCGAATATTTCAATATGGTATTGTTTGGCAAATTCCTCTAATTCATGCACTTGCGATGCTGCTAGACCGTCTGTGGGGGCAATGTCGGGATACTCGGGCAATTTAAAGACGTGTTCGGTATAGAGATTGAAAAAGTTCATCTTATATTCCGACATGATGACAATCATCCGTTTCAGGAAATCCATGTTCACGATCGGGCCACGGCTGATGTCGTCCATCCAGCCCCGATAACGGAGTTTTGGGTAGTCCACGATGCGCATACAGGGAATCCGAATTCTCCCCTGCTCATCCTGAAAATGTCGGATCAGCTGCTTTACGCTCTGATGTCCATAAAAAAGACCTGTCTCAGTAAGTGCCTGGACCATAATGCCGTCTTCCTGCACTTCGAGAATATAGCCTTGGTCGGCATTGGTATCCACTGGAAACGAGGATATTAGTTCGTGCGTTTCCTGACAGTACGGTCCTCTGGGCACGGTATAATATCCATCACGAAACTCTATATGTTGCGGCGTGGGGATAATGCCGACAGACTGGGCGCGGAGGCTTGTCGGGAGCATTATCAGAAGCAATAATATAATTGTAATGAGGTGTCTCATAATCTGGAATAAAGAAAATGCAAAAATACGAAAAGATAACGGGTGCCCGTCTGACCATTGCAAAGATTTTGTATCTTTGCACCCAAATTTCAGTTGCAGGATATGAGCAGGAAAGAGAAACTGATAAAACGCTTTTTGGCATTGCCGAAAGATTTCACTTATTCGGAGTTGGTCGCTGTGTTCAAAATATGTGGGTTTGTTGAGGAAAACAAGGGGAAAACATCTGGTTCGCATGTCAGATTTCACAACAGAGATAGAGCGATGGGGTTTATGATGCACAAACCACACCCTGAAAACATCGTAATGGGGAATGCACTGAAAGATGCTTTGGACTTTCTAAAATCAAACAATTATTTATGATATGAAGACGTTGCAATACAAAGGGTTTATTGGAACCATTGAAGTTGAGGATGATTTGTCGCTATACGGAAAGGTTTTGGGCCTTGACAAATCTGCACTGGTAACGTACGTAGGCATGACCGTACCTGAATTGGAAGCGGATTTTCACGAAGCCGTGGATGACTATATTGACTATTGTAAGGAACATAATCTGCCCTTACACAAGTCCTACAGCGGTTCTTTCAACGTGCGTATAACCCCGGAACTTCACGCCCGAATTGCTATGTCGGCACAATCCTCCGGCATGTCACTTAACGCATACATCCAGAAATTGCTGTCCGCAGCAATGCTCTAACACACCACCCAACCATTACCCTTATTATCGTTCAAACCACTTCAGCAGTTTCATCTTCCACTCTCCGGCCTTCCCCGTGTAGGTGTGCTCGCGCAGGGGCAGGTTGAAGTGCGTGCGGCCTTTGAGGACCGTCTGCGGGTGCGTGAACTCGCGGAAGCCCCATTCGCCGTGGTACGCGCCCATGCCGGAATGGCCCGTGCCGTTGAAGGGCACACCCTTTACCATCATGTGGATGCACACCTCGTTGATACATCCGCCACCATACTGCTGCGTTTGCATCACATGCTTCGCCCATTTTATATCTTTGGTAAATAAATACATGGCTAACGGATGCTCGCGGTCGGCGATGGTCTCCATCAGAGTGTCCACCTCCTTGTCGGCAAAAGGTACTACAGGCAGCAGCGGGTTGAAGAGCTCGTGCCGCACGATATGCTCGTCCTTATCAACCGGATAGATGATTGTGGGGGCGTACTTGCCACTCTCTCTGTCGCCAGCGCCGCCATAGACGATGCGGTCGTGGTACTCGTCTGCCAGAGCCGCGCACTTGTCGTATGCCGCCGTCGTGATGAGTTTGGGATATTCGGGATTGTTAATCGGATGCTCGCCAATCTGTTCCGTAAAGGCTTTCTTGAGCTCCTTCAAAAAGGGCTCTGCAACCTCTTTTGCCACGGCTATCTGATTGATATTGATGCAGATCTGCCCCGCGTTGCAGAGTTTGAAAAATGCAATCTTACGGGCCGCATCCTTGAGGTCGGCATCCTTACGCACCACGCACCAGTTGCCAGTCTCGCCGCCCAACTCCAACGCCACGGGGGTCAGGTTCTCGGCGGCGGCTGACAACACATGCTTGCCCACGGCAGGTGAGCCTGTGTAGAAGATCTTGTCGAAGCGCTGCGCGAGGCACATGTCCGCCACGTCGTGGCCACCGTCAATGAGGGTGATGTATTCGGGCGGGAAGACCTCCGAGAAGAAGCGCTTGAGCACCGCGGTGCAGGCCGAGGACTTGCTGCTGGACTTCACCACCACGGTGTTTCCGCCGCACATTGCCGCCGCCACCACTCCGATGGTAAGCAGGATCGGGAAGTTGAACGGGCTGATGACCAACGACACACCGTAGGGCATCTTATAGACTTTGGTGATGGTGCTCGGGAAGCACATCAGGCCGCTGAAATGCGTCTCGGGACGCGCCCAGCGGCGCAGACCACGGATCATCTCATTGACCTCCACAATGATAGGGCCCACATCACAAAGGTAAGCCTCCACCCTGCTGCGCCCGAGGTCCTCGGTCAAGGCGTTTTCAAAATCGGTGGCGTGTGCGATGACCGCCGCCTTCAGTCTCTTAAGCTGCTCAATCCTCCATTTGATAGGCAGTGTCGCACCCGTGCGG
>JAIKYR010000157.1 GCA_024682995.1 Bacteroidales bacterium
GCTGTCGAAGTCGATGTTGCCCTCCTCGTCGATGACGAGGTTCTCGAGGAGCGCGTCTCGTTTGATGGCGTTGTAGATGTCGGGTTCTTTTTCGGCGCTGAGGTTGATGCACTTGGCGTAGCAGCCGCCCTCGAAGTTGAACACGCCGTTGTCGTCCCAGCCGTGCTCGTCGTCGCCGATGAGGGCGCGGTTCGGGTCAGTGGAGAGGGTGGTCTTGCCGGTGCCGGAGAGTCCGAAGAAGATGGCGGTGTCGCCCTTCTTGCCCATGTTGGCGGAGCAGTGCATGGCGGCCATCCCGCGCAGCGGCAGGAAGTAGTTCATCACGGAGAAGATGCCCTTCTTCATCTCGCCGCCGTACCAGGTGCCGCCGATGAGGCCCATGCGCTCGGTGAGGTTGAAGGCCACATACACCTCGCTGTTCAGCCCCTGTTCTTTCCAGTTGGGGTTGGTGGTCTTGCAGCTGTTCAGCACCACGAAGTCGGGGGTGAAGTCCTTGAGTTCCTCCTCGGTCGGACGGATGAACATGTTCTTGATGAAGTGTGCCTGCCAGGCCACCTCGGTCACGAAGCGGATTTTGAGGCGGGAGTTCTCGTTGGCGCCGGCGTAGCCGTCCATCACATAGACGTCCTTGCCGCTGAGTTGCTTCTCGCTCAGTTTCTTGAGGTGCTCCCAAATCTCCGGGGTGATGGGCTTGTTGTCGGAACCTTTTTTGCCGGGCGTGGCCCACCAGATCTTGTCTTTCGTCTCGTCGTCATAGACGATGTATTTGTCTTTCGGGGAACGGCCGGTGAAGATACCGGTATCGACGGAGAGTGCGCCGTTTTTGGTGTGAAAAGCGCGATCGAAGCCGGTTAAACCGGGACGGGTCTCGTGTTCGTAAAGCTCATCATAGGAGAGGTTGTAATAGATGTTCGTGGGATTGACTACGCCGATTTTTGCCAGCTGTTCTCTGATGTTTTCCATATAAACAATTGATTATTAATGAATTATATAAATTATTTTGCCATAAGTGTAGACTGCAAATCTACTAAAAAATCCTCTAAAAAAAGCGGGTAAAAAATTTTTTTTGCCAATGGCGGGGGAGAGGGAAAAAAGTCGTATTTTTGCCGCGGAGAGTTGGCGGAGTGGTCGATCGCGGCGGTCTTGAAAACCGTTGACCTTCACGGGTCCGGGGGTTCGAATCCCTCACTCTCCGCAAACATAAAGGCGGCGCGTAAAGCGCCGCCTTTATTGTGAGACGGAATCCGTTGAACGCTTGCGTTCAAAAGGATGACGGCGAGCAATAAAGCAGCATTGCGGAGCAATGCCTTTATGTTTGCCAGGCCGCCCGCGGCAGCGAAGGGATCTTTAATCCCTCACTCTCCGCAAACAAAAAGGCGATGCAGAAAAGCATCGCCTTTTTTCGTCCGCGAAAGTCGCGACCGCTTGCGGTCGAAAGGCAAAAGCGGGCGAAAAAAGAGCGACATTGCGGAGCAATGGCGTTTTGTTTGCCAGGCCGCCCGCGGCGGCGCAAGGGATATTTAATCCCTCTCCGGCGACAGCTTGCTGTCGCAAGAATGGACTGATAATCAAAACAAAGTCCTGCGCAGCAGGACTTTGATTGATGGCTTGCCAGGCCGCCCGCGGCAGCGGAGGGATCTGCAATCCCTTGATTAGTTAAAAGTGAAGAGTTAAAAATGAAAAGTTTTTATTTTGAGGATAGCATCAGGTAATCATTACCGAACCTTGCAGAACAGAAGCGTGCGTTTGTCCTGTTCAAACAGTGCTCTACCCATCACTCTCAACTTTTAACTCAATAGTGAGACCGCTGTGGGATTTCGGATGTAATCAAACAAGAATGAAGATTGCTCCATGCTAGGAAATGGCGGGTGTCGTTCGTGTGTTTGGGCTATGTGGATTTTAGTAGTCAAAAATACCCTTGAAGTCATTCATTCTAATATGGATGCGGGCTTCTCTCATTCGCTATAAAAATCAACAAAATAAGAACAACAACCGATATGGCAAGACCTGCGATGGCCAGTCCTTTTTTTCTGTTTTTCTTCGAAACTCCTATGATTGAGAAGATAAGACTTAGCAAAAAGAGGATTGCATTAACACCCGGGACCCCGCCCAACACTAAAGCGAGCAAACTGAGCACGAAGCCGGCGATTCCCATGCCATTTTTCCTGCGCCCGCTGGGTGCTACTGGAGTAGGGATGAATTGTGGATATGCTTGTGGGAATGGCTGTTGTTGGGTTGGCGGAGCTGACTGCGGCGGTGCGGGGAGCACAAAGAGGTGCAGCCATGCCAGGGGAGTGTTGCCGATTTTTACCTCATCAGTGTGTTTCAGCCACGCGCTGCCCTGCACCAGCGTGCCGTTGACGTAGGTGCCACTGGTGGTGTTGAGGTCCGTAATGTAAAAGTTGCCATTGTCATCAAGGGTGATCTGGCAGTGGTATTCAGAAACTGTCGGGTCGCTGATGACAACGTCATTGTTTTGGCCTCGGCCAAATCGTAAGCTTTTTACCATAAAATCCTATATGCTAAAATTTCTGATATTATTTCTTTTCATATTCTACTTCCCGTACGTCTCCCCATTCGCCAGCGGGGTTGTAGTCGGAAGTGCCGCCAGAGGTACAGCCGGCGTATCCGTCACGCCAGTGGCTGCTGTACTCATCGTCTTTCACGCGGTACTGGTAGGTAATCGACACGTAGCTGTCGGTGTTGTTGTAGAATTTGATGACGTACTCTTCCAAAGTTGAGTACCAATATACTTCATAGCTAACACCCTCATTGCATTCAACGCCGTTGATCGTAAAAACGACCTCCACATTGCTTTGTGGTTCATCGGGGGTGGTGGAGGTTGGGGCAGCATATCCCATTGCTGTCAAAGTGATTGCGAAAAGCAGAAGCATCATTTTTTTCATCATCATTTTCCATTGTTATAGGCCATCATGTCGTCGGCTCAAAAGTGAATTTCCAAAAAAACGCGGCAAAAATAATCATTTTTTTCATATCACGGCCTTTTTGTGAGACAGCTGTGGAATTGCTGTTGTAGGGCTGTCACAATGTGGCAGCCCTACAGTCACAATGTGGCAGCCCTACAGGTGGTGGTATGTGAGGCCGATGGTCTGGAATGTTTATCGGGTTGATCATGTCACCAAAATCGCGCTTTTTTGCGTGGATGCCCTTCTCGGGAACATACAGGATGGATTAACCCTTTTTGTTTATCGTTGGAAGTCAATCGCAAGGCCTCAAGCGATTTTAGAAACTCCTTTTTATATGTTTACAGTGATTTTTCTGTAGAAAACTTTCTGATTCCGATAGTTTTCCCTCATATCTTCTTTATTGCTCTCTATAATAAGTTCTATGGCTTCCTTCATATTAGACATGAGTTCATCCAGCGTTGCTCCCTGACTTAAAGCTGCTGGCAACTACATACATTGTCCGACATACCACCCGCTTTTGGGGCATTTCTGGATGATGACAGTATATTCCACGATAAACCTCCTTTTGATGTTCAGTAAAATGAATTTAGACAATGCAAAGGTACAATTATTTTCGAGAACAGAATAATGCTCGCTCCAATTAATGTGAAATGTCGTAATTCTATATTTTATTGTCGTATTTAACTTTTTTGTATTTTTGCAGCGTTGAGAAGTGCGGAAACGGATAAAAACAACAGGATTATCAAGACGTAAGAGGTGGGTTTTGCACATACTCGCCGAAAATCTCAACCTTTCTTGTAAAAAAGCCGTGGCATTTCAGCCATCATCAAACACAACAAACAAATTAAACACCAATGTCAAAGTCGTCCTTCAACAATTGGATTGTTCATTTTTGGTGGCTGTTCCCTTTGGCGACCGTGCTCCTCAGCATATTCTCTCTCTTCTCTTCGGATTGGAATATCACCTTCATGCTCATCCTTTGCGGAGTTGCAGCCCTTACACTTCTCCTGCAGCTGCCGGTTTTTGTGATACTTTTGATTGAAAAACAATGGTGGCAGGCAGCGGGAGCGTTTTTCTCAGGTGCAGTTTCCCTGGGTTCCTATGTGTGTCTTCCCCTTTTGCTTGTCAGTATGTTTGTCAGCTCAATGCCTGATCATTTTGGCAAAAAGCATCCCATTCCGGAAGGGATGGAGGTGAATATTCCGATGACAGATACCAATTGCAGATGGAATGCCGCCGATGGATTCATATTCACACCCGTTGACGTCGACAGTACCGATTCCAACTCGTGGCTGCAGATTTGGAATGGCGTCCAAGGTGGAATCTATCATTACGCTTTTTATTGGCCTGCCTCCGCGATGGCGAAGTATATCTGCGTTGTTTCGAAGCAACGAAAAACACCGAGCTCTCCGCATCGCGGTTGAAGCCCGAAACAACTGTGCGTGTGGCCGACCACAACGAGTTCGGACAGGTGGTCCCTCCAACAGAGTTCACCATCTACGAGGGCGATTGGGAGGATTACTATGCTGTACGTGTTGAGGTGTGGCACAAGCCGACAGGAAGGGAACCCCAAAAGTTGATGGAGAAAATCTATCGTATGGAAGGCTGGATGCGGTGACATTTTTTTCACTATTTTTGCCAACAAATTTTGGACAGAGGACCATGAACGAAATAACCAGCGAAGAACAGGACGCACAAATATTTTTTATGACAAGAAAAATTTCCATTATTTTCCTGCTGCTTTTAACCGTTGTGGTGTCGGTTATGGCACAAAGCAGCCAGCAGGCGAAACTGCTGAAGAAGGCCTACAGATTGCATTCGACCGAGAAGCTGTATGAATTTTTCGACAACTGGTCGGAGGAAGTGCAATCCAATGAAAATGAGGCGAACAACCCGTATGTGGCGGAGGCCCACAAGGTTTTCGCCGCCTTCTACCAACCTTTGCAAACCTATCGTGATTCAAATCAGCGTTATACTTTGTATGATGAAAAAAAATATTTCATCGTGCAGGGCTCGCTATATAGAATTCTAGTAGCGGAATGTATCCCTCGCGAGCAGGCGGAAATTGATTCGTTTGTGGTTAGTCGTATCCGGCAGACGTATTATATGGATGACAGTATACAGAATATGTGGATTGAACGCCACAAGCAGAAAAACTTTGTGCCGTATTATTCTATAGGTTGGCCTCACTTTACGCGTGTCCCCTTGACTACGGTGGATTCAGCCGTTTCATTTCGTCCGCCGGTACATTTTGACGGGAAAAAAGTGGTCTATCTGACCGATGGATACAAGGAATTGCTGAACTCTTTTTTAGGGAATTGCTATGTCGAATTGGGGACATACAATATTATGCAGACCGCCTTTTCCAAAGGTAAAAGCCGGAAGAGGCAAGAGTTCTTCAACAAGGCCGCACTCATATTTTATGGGCACTGGGGCGGCTATTGGGAATATGTGACATTCCCGGAGGCAGGCAGTATTATCTTTAATAAAGAAATGAATCGTGCAATTGTTAACTTTAGATTTATTTATGAAGGTGGGGAAGTGTCCTTGGAAAAGAAGGACGGAGAATGGACGGTTGTTGACACCCGTTTCATTTGGATAGAATAGGC
>JAIKYR010000164.1 GCA_024682995.1 Bacteroidales bacterium
CGTGGCGGGCAACTGGTACCGCCAGACGGACACGGAAATCGCCGAGCTGCAGCAGGTGGCGGAATACGACAACGGCCGCGCCGCCCGCATGGCGAAGGAAATCCTCTGTTTCTTCCACCACATCTGCTACGAGGACGAGCCCCTGCTGCCGGAATGGGACGGCGGCGCGATGGGTGGACGGGGTCTCAGCAGAGACGTTTCAGGAAATGTCTCTAACGCAACCGGCACCCTCACCCTCCACCCCAACCCCGCGAACACCACCCTGACGGTGGAAACCGACAGCCCCGTCCGCGAAATTGCCGTTTACGATATGGCCGGCCATGCGGTGATGGTAGAGACGTGCCATGGCGCGTCTCTACAACAGACCATCAACGTCTCCAGCCTGCAAAACGGCATCTACCTGCTGCGTGTGGAGACCGACAGCGGCGTGGAAACAGGACGGTTTGTGAAGAACTGAAAACTGAGAACCATTGGGGAGACGGTTATGCGTGGATGCGGGAAAAAGATGGATTGTCTCTACAACCCCAAAACACAACAAATGAAATCGTACGAGGGTGACTAAAATCACTTTTTAGTCACCCTCGTTTTTTCTTGTCGGGTGGTTTTCGTTCAGTGTTTGTGTCCGCAGCCTCCGCAACCTTGTCCGCAGCCTGCTGCGTTCTTCGGGGCCGTGCAGCATTTCGGCAGTTTGGCGCGGGCCTCGGGGTCGGCCTTCACATGGTCAGCGTTGTACCCCAACTTTGAAATCCCCTCCCGCAATTTGTCCGCATTCGTGCTCTTTGCATCAAAGGTGATGGTGACTTTCGCACTTTGCATATCGTACGTGCACGCCTTCACCCCCTGCCATTGGGGAACATTTTCCATCATAATTTTCTTGCATTCTGCGCAGGTTCCATTTGTCTGGATTGTAATAGTTTGTGTTCTGGCTTGTTGCTGGGCAAAAAGGGTGGACACCATTACAAAAAGGGCAACAAAGGAGATGATTTTTTTCATAGATAGATGCTTAAAAGGAAAAATTTCAAAAAATCGCAACAAAAATACAGGATTTCCGTAAAACGGGGCAACGGTTTTTTCTGAAAAATCGTGAATAATTGACCTTTTATGAAAAAGTATGCGCTAACTGGGGGAATCGGAACGGGTAAAACCTTTATATCAAAGTATTTTATTCGGCGAGGTATTCCAGTTTTCTATGCGGATGAAGAGGCTAAAAAGCTATACACCCGTCCGGATATCATTTTAAAAGTACGCCAGCTTTTCGGTGATCAGATTCTTACAGGCAACAAGTTGGATTTCAAAAAAATAAGTTCCATCATATTTGCCGACCCTGATGCGCAGAAACGATTGGAGGCTCTTATTCATCCCTTGGTGATGGAGGCGTTTGAGCAATGGGCGTCGGAGCAGAATAGCGAGGTGGTGATGATGGAGTCCGCCATTATTTTTGAGGCCCATCTGGAAAAATATTTTGACAAAGTGTTCGTTGTCAATGCATCTGTCCCTGTCCGTGTGGCACGTATCCGTCGGCGCAATCCCGAACTTTCGGTTGAGGAGATCATGTCGAGGATTGCAGCCCAGATGACGCAGGAAGAGAAGTGCCGTCTGGCAGATGAAATTATTGAACACGAGGTAGATTTATAGGATATGACCACCCAAGAACTCTTTCAGACTTTTTCAAAAAAGAAGGTGCTCGTCCTCGGAGACGTGATGATGGATGCCTACCTGCAGGGGAAGGTGAACCGGATTTCGCCGGAGGCGCCCGTTCCCATTGTGGATATCGAGGAGCGTTACTACCGTCTTGGTGGCGCCGCCAATGTGGCCCTCAACCTGCAGTCACTGTCGGCCACACCGATTCTCTGTTCGGTAATAGGGGATGATGAGAAGGGCAGGCATTTTACCCAACTGATGTCTGAAAAACAGCTGGATACATCCGCTTTGATCCCGTCGGAAGATCGGAAGACCACCATCAAGTACCGCGTGGTCGGCAACCGCTTGCAGATGCTGCGGATTGACGAGGAGGACCGGCATTCGCTGAATGGGAAAGAGACAGCCTCTTATTTGTCAAAAATCAATGAAATCATTGAGAATCAAAAGATTGATGCGATTATTTTTGAGGATTACGACAAGGGCGTGCTGACCCCGGAGGTGATTCATGCCGTTGTCGGTTGGGCACGTTCCCATGGCGTGATTGTCACGGTGGATCCGAAAAAGAAAAATTTCAATCATTATCAGAATGTCACCTTGTTCAAGCCCAACCTCAAGGAATTGCGGGAAGGTGCGGAAGTGCCTGCAGGGGATTTCTCTATGGAGGAGGTGAATGCGGTGATGAAGGAGTGGGCGGCCAAAAAATCCATTGATTTGGTATTCACGACATTGTCGGAAAGGGGGGTGGCTCTCTACGACCGTCGCAACGACAGTTTTTACTCGCAGCCTGCGTATTTGCGTAAAATCAGTGACGTTTCCGGTGCGGGCGACACGGTGATTTCTGTTGCAACACTCTGTTTGACAGCTGGTTTGGATGCGGTTCGGACGGCCCAAATAGCCAATTTGTCGGGCGGCATTGTGTGCGAGCACAGCGGGGTAGTACCCATACCCGTGGAACAGATGCGTCAGGAGATTGAAAAGTACCACTTGCTGTAGTAATATGATGGAACAAGTCGAGATATCTTATCGCTTTTCAACCCCGATCCAGATAAAAATGTGCGATCTGGACCCGTTTGCCCATGTGAACAACGGTGTGCAGTGCAACTATTTTGACTACGGGAGAAGTTGTTACTTTGAGTGTGTCTTCGGTGAGGAAATCGACTGGCTGAATATGGATATGGTGTTGGTGCACACAGAGTTGGATTTTAAGAATCCAATTAAAACCCATGATGAGATCGTTTGTGAGACTGCGATTTATCATATCGGGAACAAGAGCATTTCCATGATTCAGCAGCTCCGGGACATTCAGTCAGGCATTGTTAAGACAGTTTGCAAAAGTGTGCTGGCCGGCTTTGACAGAACGAACGAACAGTCCGCTCCCATTCAGGAAAAATACAAGGAAGCTATCTGCAATTTCGAGGGAATCTGACACCCTTTTTCCATATTGTTATTATTTTGTAAAATGTAAAATTTCTTCCGAAAATCGAATCGGATATTTCTGATTTTTCATACGTTTTTGGCGGGTGTCTTTCTAACCTTCTGATTTTCAAAAATAAAAAATTTTCAAAAATTTAACCGAAACTATTGACTTCAAATATCGGGTTGTTGTATTTTTGCGCTGTCAGAAAAAGGGCTGGCAACCCCGTTTCGGAACAAAGAATTTTTTGAATAGGAACTTTAGTGATAAAAGCTCTGAGCTGCCGCTGTTTCTTACTGTCCTTTCAATTTTAACAATTGACGATGATGCTGCATCTTCTGGGTGCAATACTGCGAAAGTGTAAGTTAGCGTATTTTAAACAATTAAAATTATTTAGTTATGAAAAGATTTTTATTGATTTTGGCTTTAGGTTTGATGCTCCTTCCCTCTTTTGGAAAGAAAGTGATTGTGATTGAAGTCACAAAGGAGGGTGACGGGTGGCAGAATTTGTTTAATTGCTACAGGGAGGTGACCACTACCTATGTCGGGGAGCAGAACGGGGTCCCTTGTGCGTCGTTGACCTGTCAGGGTGCAGGTTACACGTGGTGTCGTGCTTCCCGTGAGATCGGGGAGATGTGTTTTGGCAATAAAACCGACAATGTGCAAGAGGTGCTCGGTAATGAGCAGATCCTCAAAGCTGTCAACGATTTGATTGAAGAATCCGAAAAGGCCGTAAAAGCTCAGACCAAGTCCATCTCTGGCTCAAAAAAGGTGGCCGTCTGCAGCAGGGGCAAGACAACACTCTATTTTATCAAAGCCGTATGGGACTACAAGACCTGCTCTGCCAAATCGCAGGCGAAAATTGTGATCACCATCGAGGTGGACGATAGCAATATTCTGAATCGTCAGACAGGGGCGGTGTCGGATTTCTAAAGCGCACAGATAATGAATTACAGAATGGGGGATGCCAATAGTTGAGCTTCTATGGTTTGTCGTTTGTAAATAGCAGATTTTGATAACAGGCTGTTGCGCCTCCATTCTTTTGATTGTTAAATGGTTAATTGTCAACTTGCTTATGAAAGAGATGGTCAGAAAGCATTGTTTGGGAATCCTTCTCGTTTGCTTGGTTTCTTTTCCCGTTGTGGCTCAGCCCCATCTGTCGGAGGCGTTTGCCTTGGAAGCCGAGTGGCTGTTGGAGCAGAACGGGGGGCAGATTGAATCGCAGGGGATGGTGGGGTGTGTCTGTGAAAACACTTTGTATTGTTGTCACCGCCGTGGATTTCACAATAAGGAGGAGGGTTATCAGGCCACCGTCTGCACGATAGACCTTTCCACGGGAGCAGAAAGCAGTTTTACGGTCGGCCTTCCTGATAAAAAGGTCAACGCAACCATTGCCAGAAAATACTGGATCAGAGGGATTTGTGTGGAAGAAAACCAGTTGCTGCTGATGGTCCAGAATGCGGTTCTTGTTTACCAAAAGGGGAGGGGAGGCCGGTATGAATTTGTCAGGAAGACAGGGGTCGAGCTGCCCGACCGGTTGCACTTGGACAAAGGCCGGCTGACGATAGTGGAGCGGGTGCCCGAGGAGGGGAGGTTTGTGGTGCGTCAGCAACGTGACAGGTTGGGCGTGTTGGATTCCGTACGGGATATGACATTGCCGGGGCCCTTTATGGTGCAGTATGAGCCTAATGGTTTTGTCAAGCTCGCTTCAAGAGGCCTCTATTTTCTGGCTTCTCCAGAATTCAGGATAGAGAAATACTCCTATAGGGGCGTCTTGGAGGCGGTGATTGAACCGGAACTTCCGGAATGGGTGGCGATGCCGGAGGCGCTGAGAAAGAAACTGTCGGAGATGCCCTATGGCAGCGACCGCGCCATGTACACTTTTTCCCAGGTCAAAACGTATTCGTTCCCATTGGAAGTCTGCCCTCTGGCTGATTCAGTGCTGTTGGTGGCCTATCATCACTACCATAGTTCGGAAAAGAAAGAGCAGGTGCTCTCTGTGCTTGTCCATTATGACAGAGAAGGTGATGTAAAGGGTATTGAAGGTCCTTTCTCCCATTTTTTCTCGCCGGATTCGGTAATAGGTGCGGAGGAGTTCCCTCTCTATTATGCGCGTAGGGAGCTGTGCCTTCAGGTGGTGGACGGCGACCGGATCATCCAGGTGGTTCGGGAGGCTCCGGTTGAATGGCGGGGGAAGACAGGGAAGCAGTATGCCGACTCTGCGGAGCGGTTTTTTGCCGACCATGCGCCGGTTGTCAGGGTGCGGGTGGCGAAGTTGAAGACGGCCGCGACGGAACATGCCTGCAAGATTGGCGACCTGGGATTGAGAACATACATCGGGGAACATTATACGGGTTCGGAACACCGCGATAAAAAAGCCGTTTTTGTTTTGAATAACCCGCCACAATGTCATAACTGTGAAGAATCCCTTCTGGCTTTTATGAACACTTTGGATACAGTGGACTGCAAGCTGTTTGTCGTTTTCAATAATGCGGACAGCTATCTCGCCAAGCGCGACCAGATAGAAAGCGTCCGTAAGCACCTTGCAATTTCTTTTACACCGCTGTTCGTTCCGACCGAAGGCAAAGACAAATTTCTGAAAGCTATAGGGGTGAGTGAATTTCCTGCTATTATGCTGAAAGATGTGGGGAACACGGATGCAATGGTCTTTTCAGGAATACAACTGTATGAGGCCGGACATTCTTCTTCCCTCAATCAGACATTTGTCCGAAAAGTCATGCAGGTTTTGCATCGGAAAGGAGGTGTGGGAGAATGAAAATAGTTGTACCTTTGCCACCCTAATTTCAAGCGATGGATTATACGATAGATTTCTCTAAAATCACCCAATATGACAATCTGGAATTTGTTGCCAAACAAGTTGTTGAGGGATTCATTACGGGTATTCACAAGAGTCCTATGCACGGCTTCTCCGTGGAGTTTGCGGAGCACCGCCAGTACAATACCGGCGAACCGACCAAACATATCGACTGGAAACTCTATGCCAAAACGGACAAATTGTTCGTGAAATGCTTTGAGGAGGAGACAAATTTGCGGTGCCATCTTGTCATAGACAACTCCTCATCCATGTACTTCCCGTTGCAGGACAGCTACACACTGGCATCTCCGAACAAGATTTTCTTCTCCATTTATGCCGCAGCGGCATTGATCCAGATGTTGAAAAACCAGCGTGATGCGGTCGGGTTAAGTGTCTTCTCCGACAAGTTGGAACTGCACACAAGCGCAAGGGGAGGGGAGATGCACCAGAAGATGATCTATCGGGAACTGGAAAAACTGCTCCGCCCGATTTCCGCCGAGGTTCAAAGGAAGTCGATGGTCACGGACACGCTCCACCGCATTGCCGAGCAGATTCACCGCCGTTCGATGGTCATCATCTTCAGTGATATGCTCGAATCGAACCGGAATACAGAAGAATTGCTCCTCGCTCTCCAGCACCTGCGCCACAACAAGCACGAGGTGATCCTCTTCCACACCTACCATAAGAAACTGGAGTTCGACTTCGCATTGGAGAACCGGCTCTACCGCTTTGTCGATATGGAGTCCGGTGAGGAACTGAAAATCCACTCGAACCAGATCCGCGATTACTATAAAGCCGCCATCGGTGACTATTTTCAGGAATTGAAAATCAAGTGCGGGCAATATCAGATAGACCTGATTCCCGCCGACATTACCAAAGGCTTCGACCAGATTCTGCTGCCTTATGTGCTGAAACGCCAAAAGGCGAATTAGCGCGACGGCTACTCCTCTTCAGAGACATCCATACAGGCACTTTCTCCTTTTTGTGAAGGAGGCGGACTATGGTTTGTCCGACACGATGGGAATTTTTAACAGCTGCATTTTGTAAACACATCTGCATTATGGAAGAACCGACATGCACAGGGAAGGGAAATGTACGGTATGCCCCTCCGCGCCTGACCATCCCCCAGTGGGCCGCCTCCGACCGCCCGAGGGAAAAGTACCTCACATACGGTGGCCGCTATGTGAGTGACGCCGAACTGGTTGCCATCCTGTTGCGTAATGGCAGCAGGGACGAGTCCGCTGTGGAACTCGCCAAGCGACTGCTGGCGGACAATGAGAATAGTCTCAACCAATTGGCGGAAATGTCTGTGGATGAGCTGGTTCGGGTAAACGGGATTGGGAAAGTGAAAGCCATCACCCTGCACGCCGCTTTTGAGCTGGGACGTCGCCGTCGCGCTGAAGGTGTGGAGCAGGCGGGGAAAATCACCTGTATGGAAGATGTCGTCGCTTTGATGCAGAGCAAACTGGCGGAACTTGACCACGAGGAGTTCTGGGTTATCTATGTGAACAATGCTAACATAATACTGAAAGTGGAGCAGGTGGGGTCCGGAGGGCTTACCTCCACAATCGTGGATGTCCGTAACATCATCAGGACAGCAGTTTTCGTCAGCGCCACAGGCCTGTTCCTATGCCATAATCACCCCTCAGGGAAACTGAAACCCAGCGAGAACGATATCATCCTGACACAGAAAATCCGAAAGGCCGCTGAAATGTTTGACATTCACGTGACAGATCACATCATCATCCACAAAGAGGAATCCTTCAGCTTCTTTGCCGAAGGCCTTCTTTGAAACGATACTCCGGAAGTCGGATGTCCTACTCTCCCGTTTCGATCTCCCGCCGCACAACCCAGGTGAGGATGGGGGTTCGGATGCACGTCGGGACGAGTTTGGAAAAGAAGTAGCTGACGGGGTTCACCAGAATCTCCCGCTTCCCTTTGAGGGTCTGGGTGATGCACTTCCGTGCCACTTTTTCGGGAGTGACGAGCGTGAGCTGTCCGAAAAAGCCTTGTTTTTCAATGCGTTTCCGGATTCCTTCACTGGTGGCCATCGCGCCGGGACAAACCACACTGACGGAAAGGCCGCGGCCTTTGAACTCGGCCCGAAGCCCGAAAGAGAAAGCATTGACGAACGCCTTGCTTGCCGGATAAACCATCTTGTACCCGATGGGCGTGTGTGCGGCCATACTGGAGACATTGAGGACGAAAGC
>JAIKYR010000008.1 GCA_024682995.1 Bacteroidales bacterium
GCCTGTATTGATATACCGCCAGCAGTCAGGAAGGACATTTACATTCCGATCAGTAGTTCCTGTTACATTGTCAAAATTTTCTATATAAGGTAATTGTACACCATCATTACACTCCGTTTCAAACAGGATTGATGCACTCCAATCGGAATTACAGGCGGCTTGGACCTGGACTTCGTAGATAGTATTACTCGTCAAGCCTGTGAGGGTGGCGGTTGTGCTTGTGGCAGAAGAGGTACTCCAAACCGTATCCCCTACCGGACGGTAACGGATGTTCCATGCTGTCTCCGTGCCGTTGGGATGCCATGTCAACACAGCCGATTGGTTGGTAACATTAGAAGCGGTGACATTATCCACCGGCAGACAGGTTTGAGCCTGTGAAATCATAATATTATCAAAACAACCCTGGTTGGTGTATGTTAGTTTCGGCACCTTGATGGTCAGGAAGCGACCATTTCCTGTGTAATTGTTGAAGAATATACGGTAATGCTGATAGGCCTCCGTATTAATGACCAAGGAGTCAACCATTTCAAAAGTGCTTTCATCCAAATAGTCGGACATCACGCCAATCAAGCATGTAAAGGTGGGCACCGACGAGTACACCGCATAGGCCCGCACATCAAACGACAATTCAAGACCGCTGACGATGGCTACCGTGGGGTCAACCTCCGGCAATACGGCATATTGGGTGTTATATGTTCCGGCTGTGCCGACCCAGAAATGCAAGCTGTATCTTCCGGATTGGGCGTGTGGATCATCCAGATTATCACATACAACATACGGATAATTCGAGTAGGAGGTTCCACTGTTCAGCGCGTGCCAGCACGTCGGCACATTCGAAGATCCGGTTGTCGGGGTGCTGGTGTGCGTATAGTTGTCGAAATTCACGGCATACGGCAGCGAATCCAAGGGTTCGCAGTCCGTGCTGGCCACAAGCACCTGCGATGGTATGGAATAGTCATCCGACCCGCAAACAGCCACCACACGGATTTCGTATTCAGTATTGGCCTGCAGTCCGGTAATGGTACTCGGATTGATGGACACGTCCTCACTTTCCCAAACAGAATCCGAAACCGCTTTGTACTGTATTTTCCAATCCGACTCACTACCGTTGACACCCCACTGTACCGTCAGAGAATGCGGCGCGGCTTGCGTTAGCACCGGACGATTCACCGGCAGACAGACGGAGGAAACATCTATTTTTATATTGTCCACATACGCTGCATTATAACCGGCAGGCAACAGTTTGGCGGCTATTGCAATTCTTCTCCCTTCCGTTTGCTGATACTTGTTCAAAAACACTGTATAGTGGTCATACGTGGTTTCAGCTACATATACGGTATCCACAGGTCTGAATGTCAAAAAGTTGGAGGTATCAAGAATCACACCCACTATCAACATACTCGTTGGGTATGACTGGCTCCCTTTGCGGGCGTCGAACGAAAGCTCTAATATCTGCAACGGGAAGAGCGTGGTGTCAATCTCCGGCAGAATGGCATATTGGTCGGCGTAATAGTTGGTGGAGGTTCCCCGGTTGAAATAAAGAGCATTGGGAGCGGATTGAGACAAGGAGGAACTTCTGTACACCAACGGGAAGCCGTCGTAGGATGTGGATGTTGCGCCACCCTCGTTGATATAATCCCAGCACAAGGGCAGATTGTTCGGGGAAGAGGTGGATGTCACCCCGTCTTCTGCATCAAAGTTCTCCTGCCACGGCATCTGGTTGATGGGTTCGCATTCTGTATGGAAGGGTACTTGCACGAAGTTCGAGTAGCCCGCGTTGTTCGCGCACACGCTACGTATATAGAGCGTGTAATGCGTGCCTGCGGTCAGGCCTGTCAGCGTGCAGGGAGAGGATGTCACCACCATCGGCGTCACATCCGACACGGCAATGTTATGGCCGTAGGGCACCGGGTAGAGTTCGTAGGCGCTGCTGCTAGAGGATGTTGTCCATGTAACCGTAGCGTCATGAGCCCCTGTCTGACTCACGGTCACATTGCCGGGAGCAGTACAATTCGAGATGAGGTCTATAAACACATCATCCAAAAGAATCTGTTGACCCTGCGATTTGAATGCTATGTGCCGTCCATTGCCAGAGTAAGAGGCTAACGAAGCCGTATGTGGAAACCATGTGCCACCAGAGGGGTTTTGGAAGGTGGCAATGGGAACAAAAGTGTTAGCATCGGACGGATTGCTTATCACACCTACCGTCATATTGGAGTTAACGTATGACGAACCCGTCTGCGTATATGTCTTGAATGTTACCTGCAAGGTGTTTAATGCTAAAGAAGGATCCATTTCCTGTAGAATCGCCATGCTATAACCTCCTGCAGTTGCAGTACTGTTGGAAAAATAAATAGCGTTGGGAACAGAAGCACAAGATATGTTGTTGCTTCGATACGGTCCATAATATGGAAATAAATTGGTTTCATTCGTTAATCTTGTCCAGCAATCGGTCAGATATGCCGAACCCGCGCTTGTATAGGAGTCGAAATTCTCGATGTATGGCAGCGAGGAAATAGGGGAACACGTGGTGGAGAATGAGTATTTCACCCAGTCGCTGGTGGAGTTGGAACCGCAATCGGCTTGGATGAAGACATCATAGTCTGTATAGCTCATCAGGTTCGTCAGAGTTGCCGTGGTATTTGTTGTGGTGTTAATCGATGCATTGTTCAGATCCACGGAATCCTTCAGACCATACACATAGTTCCAATTGCCCTCCATGCCTCTTGGACTCCACGTGATGGTGGCCTCGTTGTGATGGATTTCCAACGAATGGATGTTCTCCACGGACGTGCAACTCTGTCTGTATTTTACATCAATATCATCCAAATACATGACAGACGAGAGGGATAATGGTGTGCGGAAAGCGATATAACGTCCGGTTCCCACATACGAGGTGGTGTACATCTCTATCAATTCCCAATTGTCTTTGACTGAGGGGTAGCAAATACCCACCCGTTCGAACGTGCTCCGGTCGGCAGGATCCGACATGATACCCACCTCCACGTAATAGCTGTTACTGGATTTCCTTGCGTAGAATTTGATTTGCAGGCTGTCCATCTTGACCGAGGCTTCCATCGGCGGCATGATGGCATAGCAGTAGTTTGACGAAGTGCCGTTCATATAGAGGCACCCGGCTCCGCTGTAATGCTGTCCGGAATAGATATACGGATACGGGGTTGACATATTGGACAATGCCGTCCAGCAAGGGGGAAACAGACCCGGAGTGGCCACAGATGTAGATGAGGACGGAGTTCCGTATGTTTCGAAATTGTCGAAATAGGGAATGGTGATCTCCGTGCAGGGAGTGTGGGTGTTCAGTATGGTTTTACTCAAGCTGCTCTCCGAGCCGCATACGGAAGAGAGCCGGAACTGATAATTGGTGTTCGGCGTGAGATTGCCAAGCGAATAGGGATGTATGGTGATATTACCCACCGATGTCCAGTTAGAGGATCCACTCACGCGGTATTCCAACAGCCATTCTGTCTCGCCGTTGCCGGGTGAAAAGTCAATGGTCACACTGGTGCTGCTGACATTGTCAAACCAGGCCACTGGGGGCACGCAGGTGGCGGCATTGCACGAGGTGAAACGGATGTTGTTACGTTCCGCCGAGCCAGTACCTGCCACTAACAGGTTGTAAGGATTGAAATTATCCACAGAGGCAAGCGACGTGGTATTCACATAACGGGTAATATTGCTGGTAGAGGTGTGCGTCTTGAAATTCTTGGCCGCCGTGCCACCCGTTTCCATGCTGTTGTTATCCACAATCAGCACCAGATTACTGGTTCCATTATAATGGAAAACAGAATCCAGCAAAAGAGTGTTCCATCCGGAATCTTCCGAGTTAGGCTGCCAGACAACGGTTCCGTCAAAGACCTTTTGGGCATTGTTGATGGGAAGCCAGGAGGCAATGGAAGTAGCTGAAGTGTGCATCAGATAGATAGTCAGATTCCGTTTTGCCGATGAGGTTCCCGCGTACTGGAAGCTGATGCTGGAGATGTCTTGCGCACCACCCATCTCGCTGGCCAAATAAATCTGCTGCGAGTAGCTGTATTTATAAGTATTATATGCTGGCACAAAAGCGCTGTTTGTTGTACCCGTTCCTATCTCTACGCTACGGGGAACAGCACAGCCTGTGGCGAAGGAAATCTCCAACGGCGTTCCTGTACTATATTGGCAATCCGAATATACCCGCACATCATAACGGGTGCTGGGCTGCAGTTCTGATAAACGGCATGACGCTCCGGTTACCGTTTGGGGCGATGACCAGTTGTTGCTGCCCGAGACAGCGTATTCCACTACATAATCACGTACGCCGTACGGGGCCAAAGTCCAGGAGATCTTGGCCGTTGAACCCGTCACCTCACTCACACGCAATCCGGAAGGCTCCAAACAGGTGGGAGCCACATCAAGTTTGATGTCATCTATATAGGTCATACTATTCTCCGAGGCAGGCAGGTAGAAGGCCAGATAGAACGTCCGGTTGGTATATGGCAGCTTGACAATATGCTCATACCAGGTGCCTGAGGTTGGATAATCGGAAGCAAACAGGTTTTTGAGAGACACGAAAGTGCTCATATCGTCAGGGTCAGTCATAATGCCCACGTTCACACGTCCGTATCCGCTCGTAGAACCAGCTCTCAACGCTTTGAAAGAGAGCGTTACATCGGTACCGTTATAATAGGAGAGGTCGAAGGGCTCCGACACCGCCAAAGAATAACAGGAGATACTTCCATTCACCATATACAAGGAACCCACACCATTGTATTTATAGGTGGAAGATATATACGGATACGGATTCGTGAAATCGCTTTTTCTTGTCCAACAGGTTGGGAACGGCCCCGGTGCCGAAACAGTAGAAGTTGTAGCTGTACCATAAGCATCAAACGTCTCCACGTAGGGCAGTGTGGTGATGGCATTGCACCGCGTGGTGAAACGGATCATGTAGGTCCACTGGCTCTGCGTGGAACCGCAATCTGCGCGAACGTACGCACAATAGTCGGTGCTTGGGGTCAGATTGGTATATTCGTATTCTGTCGTACTACACGTCATAATCGCACCCGATGACGGGTTGTCGCCCGCCGGCACCACCACCACGTCCCAGAAGCTCTCCGAACCCGCCGGGGTCCAGCGAATGGTGGCCGAGGATTCCGTAATGCCCGTCACTTGCACAGATGAGGGGCTCACACATGAGGAACGCACATCCAATTGAATGTTGTCCACGTATGCCGTATTTGTGGTGCCGCTCGGTTGCGCCAGTTTGATGGCGATATATTCGCCTGAACCTGTATAATTGGCAAAAGACACGGTCTTATTCAAAAAAGTGTTTTCTGTTGTGGATTGTACTGTCGCCACCGAGACGAACGTGGCAGCATTGGTCGGATCGGTCATCACACCCACATTCAAAATGCAATTAAAGGAGGGTACTTTCTTTATTTTAAATTTAAGTTCTAATGTGTTTATCGGATAAACAGAGGTGTCTATACGCGGCAGGATGGCATACTGGTCCGCACACGTATTAGCAGAAGTGGAATAAAAACGGAGGCTGTTCCAGCCCGAATAGGCGTAATTGCTGCTGCAGAATATGACGGGATATCCAGTCCAATTGGTGCCGGGATTGATATAATTCCAGCAGTTTGGAAGATTGTTGGTCGTATTGGATAATGTGGTTGCCGGCCAGGTGTCGAAATCCTCCATGAAGGGCAACGATGTCAATATGTTGCACAACGTCTGCACTTGACACACCCAGCTGTAGGCGCTGGTGTCGTAGGCCACACCCAACGCCCGCACATAGAAGTCATAATCGGTGCCGGCGGTCAGGCTTGAAATCACCGTATGGGTTGCGTTGGCATCGGTCATGGTTCCCATGCCGGGAGTGAAACCTTTAGGACCGTACTCTATAATCCAGCTGTTGGCGGATCCGTTTTCACGCCACGACAGGCTCACCGAAGAGGTGGTTGTCTGATAGGCCACCACGCTGTCCGGCTTCGGAAGCAGATGGTTGTCGCCCAACATCACATTATCCACATAACCGGTATTGGCGACATTCCCTTTCGGCGCTTTTAATGCCACATAATCGCCATTGCCGGAAAAATTGCCGAAGTCCACCCGTATAGTGGAGTAGTCGGTGCCGCTGATCGGATACGACGCCACCTGCTGGAACGTGGTCGGGTCGGCAGGGTCGCTCATCACACCCACGGACAGATTGAACGGGTTAGTGGCCGAAGAACTCTGGGCATCAAACTCCATTCTCAGCATATTGGGAGAAAATGCTACGTTATCCAGCTTTGGCAAGATAGCATATTGGTTGCCATCCGTAGAACCCGTGCCCACATTGAACCGTATGGAATTCATTCCCGATTGGGCGTATGATTCTGAAGCATACGTGGAAGGAAGTCCCGGATTGGCAGTGCCTTCGTTCAGATAGCTCCAACATTCGGGCAGCACATGGCTGGCAACGGTCGTCGCGGTGTTGCCCACATAACCGTCAAAATTCTGCCAGTACGGCAACGACGAGAGCATACAAGGATCTCCCAACTGGACCGAAAGGGTAACTGGCTGCGACTCACAGCCATTTGTATATACAGAGGTCACGCCATACTCATACGTACCGCTGAGCTGCGGGTTGTCCACATAGGCGTGTTGTGTGTTAGAAGAGGATGTCAGGAGTATACCATCACGGTAAACATTATAGCTGGAAGGAATACAATCGCTTTTTTCCAAGATGCCGAAGATGGAGTAATTGGCCGTTGTCTGCACCTCCCAGCTCTCGGTGATGTTGTTCAACCAGAGGTTTTTGAACGGCACAACCGTATTCGTACCCACGTATATCGGCATACCCGATGTTGCCAGCTGGCAGCTGATTCCAATCCAAATTTCGCGGGACGGATTGATATTATATTCACGGCTCAACTCAACCACGTTCTGGGTGTTCACAGTGAGACTCTGGGTGACCGCCTGTTCGTGTACCAAACTGCCAGGCGTGATGGTGGAGGTGGTTTCATTTACGGAACCACTCTCCCATATCCGGATGGTATAAGTGCAAAGATAAGAGGGTATCGCGGGAATAAACGACACGGAGGTCAGCACATAGCCCGAATAGGGTTGCAAGTCGGTGGTGGTGAAGCGCACCACCGCCGCACCGTTGGTGCCATTGCCCCATCCATCAGGCGAAGAAGCCGCTGCCGGAGTGGCCCAACTGAGAATCTGCTGGTTGGGACATTGCGGTGCCTCCCAATTCAATGTCACGTTACCAGTATTCGGTGTGTGGGGAGATGCCGTCAGCCCTGAAGGGGCTATACAGGTATTCTGCGCTTCTAGCACCCATATTCCTGCCAGAAACATTATCAGAGTAAAAAAAGCTCTTTTCATACTTTTGGGGTTTTATATTTTCTACTGGAATAATAATCTTTGAAAACGGCGGTAAAGATACGAAATTTTTGAGTTAAGAAGTTAAGTTTTTAACCCTTGGCTTTTTTAGTTTCTTAGTTGCTTAACTCCCCAACTCCGCCCCTCCCATCAACAAAAAAAGGAGCCGACACCTTGCGGCATCGGCTCCTTTGGCTTTTATTATCGTATTAAATGTTTATTTCTTCACGAAATTCTTCGTCACCACGCCCTTTTCGGTGCTGATGCGTACGAAATACATGCCAGATGAAAGATCTCTCACATCAAGCTCTACCGTATTGGCATTCACTTCAACCGTCTTCAACAACTTACCATACACATCATAAACATCCACATTGTTAATTGTAAATTGTTCATTGTTAATTGTAAACTGTCCGTTGTTCGGGTTCGGATAGAGGCTGGTGAACATGTCATAGTCGGTGATGCCATCGCCAGCGGTACGGAAGGATACAACGTTAGACTGACCACTGGTGTTTTCTGTACAATGGGTCACCACATAAGCCGAGTAGTTGGTCTGCTGTTCCAGTCCCGTGAGCGTGAACGGATGGGAGGAGGCCGTCACCGTGGACCATTGGGAAACGCCATCAGCTTTGTAATTAATCGTCCAACTGACAACATTACTACCTGTCTGCGACCAATCCAACTTCACGCTGGTCTTCGTGATGTCCGTTGCAGTCAGGCCCGTAGGAGTTTCGCACGGATCGGGTGTAGGCGGCGCGGGAGGTGCCGCATTGCAATCCGTGGTGAAGGTGGTCAACAGGTTAGAGCTTATCATACTCATATCCTGCTGGGTATAAATCACATTCCCCACTCTATCCAAAACAACCACACTGACCTCATCATCATAATCACCCTCAACCCAAGTCAAGGTAGTGGACACGTTATCGCACAGCATCACGCGGACGGTATCCACACTGGGGGAAGCGCCGTGGTCGAGAGCCTCCACATTGGCCACTGTGGTACCATTTTGTTTCACAATGATATAACCATCGTTCCAGCCATCGCCATAACCGTCATAGCATACGAAGCGGAATTCGCACTGGTCGCTGACGACACACAAGTTGGTGGAGGCGGTTATCGGTCCTACCCACACGCTGTTGCCGTCGGCACCGCAATCCGTCTGCACATAGAAGTCGTATTCGGTGGCGAGCGTGAGATTATTCACCGTGAATGTCTGCGTGGTGGCCTGTACGGTGGTTCCGCCCGAGCTGGGCGAATCCGGATTGAATCCGCGCGGACCATACGCCACATTCCATGCCGTCTCATTGTCAAGGGCATCCCATTGTAACGTCACGGAATTGTCGGTGGATGACACATGTGTGAAATTAACAGGATACAGACAGGCAGGCTTTACCTCTAACTTAATATTGTCCACATACCCACTGTTATACGTCACATTGGAAAACTGGGGTGCCATCAGCGCAATGCGTCCATTAGTCACATTCGTGTTCAGGAACAGAAGATTGTAATGGTTGTAGGTGGCTTCCGTAATCACAACCGTATCCACCGGCACAAACGTTGAAGCATCGGAGGCATCCGTCATCACACCCACCACCAGATTGAACGAGGCATACGAGGTGGAGTATTTGCGAGCGTCGAAAGAAAGCATCAGATTGTTAATCGGATACAATAAGGTGTCAAATGCCGGCATGATGGCGTACTGGTCGGCCATCGTTGAAGCTGTATATGTGTAGAAACGGATGAAGTTGGGTGAGCTCTGCGCCAGCGAGCTGCTGTTATAAACAATAGGATAAGCACGATACGAGCTGTTGGTACCGGTATTCAAGCTGTTCCAGCAGTCAGGCAAGTTGTTGTATCCCGTGCCGGAAGTGACACCCTGGATACTATCAAAGTTCTGGATGTAAGGCAATGTGTTGATCGGGTCGCAAAGCGTGGAGAACGTGATCTTCATCGCATTGCTGTAATATCCGTCATCGCAGGAGGCGAACACATACACGTCGTACGCGGTGTTGGACAACAGACCTTGCAGGTCAAGCTGGTTGGTATAGATGTCTATCGGTGTTTCTATGGTAAGGTCCACCGAATCGGCCAAACCAAAAACGTAAGCCCAAGCCTGCTCGCCATCACCAGCCTGCCAGGTGATAGTCGCCTCTGAATTTGTGATTCCGGTGGCGGCCACATTTTGCACATGTGCACAGTGTGGCAGATAGTCGATACGAACATTATCCAAATACATGTAATCGGTCACCCATTGCGGTACACGGAAGGCCAGGTAACGACCCGTACCCGTGTAGCTCTCCGTAGTAAATTCTGTCATCTCCCAAGTTGAGAGGTTTGACGGACTGAACCGTCCGATAGGCTCAAATGTGGAGATATCGTTCGGGTTACTCATCATACCATATTCAATGAAGTAGTTGGCCGAAGTCTTGTATGCATAGAATTGGACAAAGAGGCTGTCCGTAGGAATATTGTCAGACAATCTGGGCGAAACGGCGTATGAATAGTAAGCGGATGTGCCATAGAAATAGAGGGAATACGGGGCCGACTGGCTGTAACTACTGGACGGATAAGGATAGGCCGTACTGGAGTTGGTGCCCTTCGACCAGCAAGGAACCGTATGGGTGGTGCCAGAGCCGGTGGCTCGATCGAAATTCTCCTCATACGGGAGGGTGGTGATCATGCAGATGGTGTGCGCCGTGGCAACAACCCAATTGCTGGTGTCACTGCTGGAGCAGAGCGAGCGCATACGGATGTAATACGTCACATCCGAAGTAAGTCCTGTCAATGTGATGGGCGATGCGGTCACCTGGCCCATGGAGGTCCAAGCCGAATCCGTTTCTGACTTGTACTCGAACTCCCACGTGTCTTCCGTTGAACCGGGAACCCACGCCACCGTGGCGGTCACATCCGTAATATTGGTCACAAACACATTCGGGGCGATACAGACGGCCACGCTGTCACACGGGGAACCGAACTTCACATTGTTGCGGTTACCGTTGGAATAACTGCTGCTGGTACTTACCGATGTAGGGTTATTCGGATCGGGGTTGTTGCTGTCGCTGTAATAATACAGCGAACGGTATGCCCCCGCACTATGCACGTGGAACGTGTAACTGCTGCTATTGTACGAGCCGGAGTTGTCATCCACCGCAAGCACCAGATTGTCGGTGCCGTTGTAATGGAAGACGCTGTCCAGCACGAAGGTATTCCATCCCTGCTGGCAGTTCAGACTGCCGCTATAGACCAGCTGCAAGTTCGCCAGCGGCACATAGTTGCTGGTGGAAGTGAATGCGCTCTGCGTAGTATGTCCCAGATATATCTTCACATTGGTCTTGGCAGTCATGGGGGTGGTATAGGCATAATCGAATGCAACACTGAGAATATCACGCGGGCCACCCATTTCAGAAGCCAGATAGATTTGCTGGGTATAGGAATAATTGTAATAATTGTTGAGCGGGAAATAGTAGCTGGTTGAGGTTCCGGAACCCACGGCCACCTCACCGCCGGCCAGACAGCCGGTCGTGAAAGTTTCAATGAGCGTATCCGTTGAGCCGTCAACGCAATTCGAGTAAACATATACGGTATAGTTAGTCTCCGGGGTCAATCCGGTGAGCATGGTCTGCGTACCCGTTATAAAACTGTATTGTATATTGCCGGAACCCGTCTCCTCATACTCCAGCACATAGTCGGTCACGCCATACGGGGCGGCGTGCCAGCTCAGCATAGCCGAAGTACCGGCAACGGAGGACACCGCCAGCGCAGAGGGGCTGGAGCAGCCCACCATCTCGCTCACCCGAACATCATCTATGTACAGATAGGAGGTGCTTCCGCCCATTGGCACCACGAAGGCCAAATACAAAGGAGTTGTCGGCACATTTGTCAACGGAACCATGAACGAATACCAGTCAGACACATTGGTGTAGTCGCTCGGATAGATTGATTTCAAGATGGTGAACGTATTAATATCATTAGGATTCGTCATATAGCCCACATCCACACGTCCGTAGGCGGCGGAGGTCTTCATGGCCTTGAACGTCAACGCCACCGGATTGGCTGCCAGTGACAGATCCAGAGGAGGCATAACCGCTGCATTAAAGGTGGCGGAGGTGGTATAGAAATAAAGGGCATGCGTGGAATCCGGAGCCATGTTCACATACGGGTAGGCTCCATTGCTGGTGATCTTAGACCAACATTCGGGGAAGGCTGTCGTACCCGTGCCGGCACTTTCGAAATTCTCCTCGTAAGGCAGCACATCGGAAGTGAGACAAGGCGTGGTGAACGAACGCTGCACCCAGGAGCTGTATCCGCCGGTGCCGCAGTTGGCCCGCAGATATACCTTGTAGCCCGTCTTCTCCGACAACGTGGTGAACGTGTAAAAGGTATCCGTCACCGTTATCGGGGTCACACTGTTGAAATCGTCGGAATCGGACACCAGCACCAGCTCATAGTCACTACCGCCCACATGAGGAGTCCAACTGACCGTAGCCGTGCTGCTGGTGATGTCGGAAAAGACAAAGTGGGTGGGCATGAAGCAGGTGATCGGGTCACCAATCATAAAGCGGATGTTGGGACGGATGCTTCCCATAGTACCCGAAGGCAGGGCCGTCGTCAGATCGTACGGAGTGGTACGGTACGAGTACAGGGTCTTCGACGACATGCTGTGCGTGTAGAAATATGAGCTGCTCGAGTTCAACGTACCGGTTTCATCTTGGATGGCCACCACCACGTTGCTGGTGCCATCCCATTCAAACGGCGTGGTCAGCGGGATATTCACCCAATTGTTGGCATTCTGGTTGGTGAAATATACTGCTCCCTCATATACCAGCACCAGATCGTCCAAGCCAACCCAGTCGGAAGTGGAAGAAAAGGTGTTCTTATCGGTATTGCCCATATAGACTTTCAAAATCCGGGTAACAGGGTTCGCATTGATATATTGGAACGAGATACAGGGAATATAGCCATTGACGGCACTGATTTCAGAAGCCGTATAGATCTGCTGGGCATAGGAATAATAGTAATAGGGGTTAAATGGGACATAGTAGGTACCCGTGGTGCCGGTACCCACAATGAGGCTGTCGGTACAGTTATCGCAGGGGTTGTCCGTCATCGTCACGGTTTTGGTGATGGGAGAGGTTTCGCAGCCGTTCGCGTAAAGGGCCGTCACATCATACGTATAGGTACCGTTTACTAACAACGTATCCATATAGGTCGGAGTGGACAGCGGCGTGGAGGTCTGCAAGGCCTGGTTGCGATAGAGACGGTAACCGGCTAACACTTGATCGGGATCTTTCAACACACCTTCAATCAGCCAGTTGTATCCAGGAACACCCACATTACCCAATCGTCCATATCCCCAATTCCCATTCGAGTTCCTCATGGCGATAATATCCGCTTTGAACGGAACTACCGTGTTGTTGCTGGCTCCCAGCGGGTGGCCTGTGGTGGTATTGCAACGGACAGCTATCCACAGCTCCTCCGAAGGATCGACAGTGATTATGGAATCCAACAACACCGTATTCACCACATTGAGAGTCAAGGGTGCTGTCACTTGCTGGTTGAGAACCAGAGTGCCGAGATTAAGGATGGTGTCCGACGGGTTAAAGGTCATGGAGCCACCTTTATAAATTTCGATGTAATACGTACATACAGTCTGTAGCTCACCTGGAACGAAACTCACAGCCGCCAGTATGCGGCCGCCAAGACCTGCCAAGTCTGTTGTGTCGAATCGGGCAAAGCCCTTGAAATCCATTGCCACACCATCGCCACCGCCGATTCGGGTAGCATACGTGGTGGACCATTTGATGATTTGTTCCGTGGTGTCCACGGGAGCAAGCCAGTTCAGCTGCACATTACGCCATTGCGGGGCATGCGGAACGGCACTCAGATTTGTTGGCGGCGTGCAATTGGATTGAGCACGTAACCACGTGGGTGCCAACAACATAAAAGCAAAAACAAACAGTAAAACTTTTTTCATATTGATGAGATTTTAGAATTTTCCCGAAAATCGTCAGCAAAAATACAATAATTATTATTATTTATCAACAAAAAATTACAGGTGCAAAAAAAAGGCTGACCCTTGACAAGTCAGCCTTAATGATTGTGTGGTCCTTTGGGGTATCTCAAAACCGTACTCCGATACGGAAAGATTGTCACTACCTCTTCACAAAACTCTTCATCACAACACCCTTTTCGGTGCTGATGCGCACGAAATACATGCCCGAAGCGAGATCCTGAGCATCGATGACTGCCGTGTTGCTGTTCACCTCAACCGTCTTCAACAGTTTACCATACACATCGTAAATATCAATACTGTGAATTGTGAATTGTGAATTGTGAATTGTAAATTGTCCTGTGTTCGGATTCGGGTAAAGGGTGGTGGCTAACTCATAATCGGCGATGCCGTCGGGTAAGGTATTGAAGGAAATCATGGCAAACTCGCTGTTCAACTCATCACAAACGGCCTGCACGCGCACCTGGTACGGCGTGTTGGGCTGCAAGTTGTTGAACACATGGTCCGTATGCGTCTCCACTATAATCTCCGACCACTCGTCGGTATTCGCCCTGATTTGGACATTCCACCTGTTCTCATCGCCTCCCGGAGTCCACACCACCGTGGCGCGATAGATGTCGGCAGCCACCGCCAAATTCGTAGGCGCATTGCATACTGGAGCCTGCAAGGTGGTGAAGCTTACACTTGCCGTCCAGTCGCTGGTGAGGTTGTTGTCGCACACCGCCTGAACCTGCACTTCGTATGGCGTCTCGGCATCCAAGCCTATCAAGTCGTATTGGTTGGTGCCGACCGGAATCGTGGTCCAAGAGGTGACAGCGGTCTTATAGCGGAGATTCCATGAATGGGCATTGTTCTGATCCCAAGAGAGATGGACGGAGGAATAGCCAACATTCGAATACGTCAGGGAGGTGGGATCCAGACAGACATTAGCCTGCTGGGTGGTAAACGTAAACAGTTCGCTCCACGGGCCAGAGATGTTGTTAACACAGATAGGCTGCGTCTGAAGCTCATAATTGGTCAACTCCACCAAGTTGGTGAGCGTGCAGGTGGGCGCACTCACCGTCATCGTAATCCAGTTAGCGCTGTTGACGGGTCTGTAACGTACATTCCACCGCTGGGCGTCGTACCCGTTCCAACTGACGACAGCACCCTCCGCCGTGAGATTGGAGACAACGAAATCTGTCGGCTGGTCACAGACGATGGCCGGCATGACCTTGATATCATCGATACAGCAGCGGTAAGTGATGAGGGCACCGGTATAGGTGTTTCTCCATCGGAACGCAATGCGCGCACCCGCTGGCACATTCGTCACATATTGGAACGTCACCGTATCACGCGTCGGCGAGGTCTCCGGCGACACATCGGAAACTGGCACAAAAGTGCTCATGTCATATGGATCCGTGACATAGCCCACCATAAGTTGGACGCTCGTGACATTTGATGAGGTCATGCGGCGGGTGAACGCTATCTTCACATTCGTCATCGGCTCGTCAAAGAGCGGCAGAACGGCCAACGCGGTGTCGGTCAACGTCGCCTGCATCATCAGGCAGTTGGGTAGCGAACTCGGATAGGAGTACATGGATGTGGCACTGGAAATGATGTGCGGCTGCATGGCCGGATAGTTGTTCGTGCTGTATCCGCTCCAACAGTTGGGCAGCACGCCAGCCGTCTGATAGGTGGCCGTCGTCACGATAGAGTCGAATTTCTCCTCGTAGGGCAACGACAACATTCCGTTGCAGATGGTCTGGGCGAAGACCGGCCCTATGAATTGGCTGCTGTCATACACAGAGCAACGTGTGCCCACCTCAAACGCATACGTCGTGCCCGGCTGCAAGCCTGTCACCACATACGGATGCGTGGTAACATTCCGGATATAGGTGTAGCTGCCCGTCCCCTGCTCCGCATAACGGATTGTATAGCTCATCGGCGACTGCGACAGGCCATCGCTCCAATCCAATGTAACGGAATTGCCAGTTGCTGAGGTTGCCACCAAATCTTCCGGCTCGAAACAGTTGGGCAGAGCCGAGATTTTCACATTGTCCACATACACATAATTGTAATCCGTCGTCCATGTCAGGAAGGCAATATAATGCCCTTGGCCTGTATAGTTTGTAAACAGAATCCTATACGGAATATTCTGATCCACCAAGGTGGTGTAAATGGTGTCCATCGGCACAAATGTGCTGATATCATACGGGTCATCCATCACACCCACAAAGAGATTATACCCCATGGTAGCGGATCTGAAGTCAAACTGCAGCTGCAGGTCGCTGACATTGAAATCCAATGGCGGTGTGGTCGCCAAGGAGTACTTGTCAAGACCTGAAGAGAAATAGAGAGCGGAACCGGTGACATGCGGGTATTGTGTCGTGGTCGAGAAGTTGCTCATGCGCTCCCAGCAGGAGGGGAAGACATCCTGTCCGACGCTCACCACATTATTGAAATCCTCTTCAAAAGGCAGTGTGTTTATCGGTTCACAATCGGTGCGGAACGAGCATTTCTGGCTCCACTCGCTCCTCTCAAGGCTGTCGCACACCGAGCGCACATACGCATCATAGTAGGTGGCTGGAGTAAGGTTGGTGAGGAAGAGGGAGTCCTCCGTTGAAATAACAGAAACGGCACCCGACAAAACAGACGGATTGAAGCCCATAGGGCCGTAAACAAGCTGCCAGCTGTTTTCCGTATTGCCGGGCCGCCAATCCAACTTCGCGGTGGTCGTCGTCAATTCGTGAACAACGAGATTGGACGGACGTACACAGCCAGGTGCGTACGTGACGGACAAGTTGTCTATATAAAGGGTAGTTCCCGTAGATACGGAATGCAAAGCGATAAACTTGCCCGTTCCCTGGTAGGATGTCAACGGAACATGGAACTCGTTCCACACGGTGGTCCGTGCCTGAACCGTCTCCACATGTTCAAACGTGCTGGGATCGTACGGATCACTCATCACACCCACCTCCAACGAATAGTTCAGATTACTGAATCTGCCGAAGAAGTTCAACTGCAATTCATTAAGCGTTGCATCCAGTTCCGGCAGAACGGCATACGCCTCCGCCGCAGAACCGGCAATCATATAGAGGGAATTATCACTGTAGCAAGTGGAATTGTTATTTACATAAACACTACCCTCGCCTATTTTACGCCAGCAATCCGGCATGATGGACGGCCCGTTGTCGCCACCGTCGAAATCCTGAACATACGGAATGGTATGTGGCGAACAGCCGGTAGTGAAGGTGCAGGGCTCCGACCATAAGGAAAATCCGCCGCTGGGACAAACATTCCGGATATAGAATGTATAGGTTGTATTCGGTGTCAGATTATCCAACACAAACGAATGGTTCTGATTGCTCACCAGATACGTGGTGGCGGTATCCGGACGGAAGCCGGGAGTGCCATACACATACTCGCAAGTGCTGATATTGGAAGTGGAGAACCACGTCATCTCGGCCTGGTCAGACGAGATGTTGCGTGCCGCCACACTCAACGGCATGAAACAATCTTCGGCTATATCCAATACGAGATTATCGATACGCAAAGTGTTGAATTTGACACCATCGCCACAGCGAATGGCGATAAAACGGCCAAAGCCCGTATAAGTGGCGAAAAAGATTTCCTCGTCCTCCCAAACGCCCAACGTGGAGGGCACGATGCTCTTTATCGGCACAAACGTGTTCGGATTCATGGGGTTCTCCATCACGCCCACCACCACACCGTTGTCGGCGGTGGTGCTCTTGGCCTTGAATGTCATCTTCAGGCTGCTGATGTCTATCGTACCATCAATCTCCGGCAAAACGGCAATATCGAAATAGGCGGATGTGGCGTAGCAATAAAGCGCTCCGGGAGGGGAGTAAACATTCACGTCTGACGTGGAAACGTAGGGGTATGTCGAAATCGAGCCACTAAAATATTTGAGCCAGCAAGGCGGCAGATTATAGGCGATGGTCAACACACTGTCGAAATTCTGCACGTATGGCACTGAGGTGATGGCATCGCAGAGGGTTGTCCCCACCACAGGGTCCGTATAGTCGGTCTCCGTGCCGCCACACACCGACTTGACTTTGAAATAATAGGTGGTACCTGGCAGCAGCTGGTCTATCGTGAAAACGGTATCGTAAATATATGGGAACAGCATCCATTGGGATGCGGTATCCTCCCGGTAAGCTATTTCCCATTCATACTCCGTATCGCCCGGTATCCAGGAAAGGGTGACTGATGTCTGGGATAGCGAATCAACCTTTACCTTCTTCGGTTTGAAGCAGGTGGGAACATAATCCAATTCAAAATTATCCAGATGCACCGTCATGGTAGAGGTTCCCCCTCCTATCAGGAAGGCCAAGAAGCGTCCATTGCCGGTATAATTGTTGAACATGACGGTCTTCTCCTCCCAAACAGTCGCCTCATTCAGCCGGATGGTGTCATACGGAACAAAGGTGGTGATGTCTGAAGAATCGGTCATGAAACCGATCTGCAGCCAAGCGGTCGCGGTACTGCCTCTGACACGGAACGTGGCGGCCAAGGTCTGGATATTGATGGCATCGTCAATCCGGGGGGCGGCGGCGTAAGAGGAATAGAATGCAGGTGTCTGACCGGAACCGTTACTGCCGCTGTAGAAGTCGAAAGAAGCCGGTGCCGAATAATAGTAGTTAGGGTCAAAACAGGGCAAATAGTTATAGTTCGGATTGTCGCAACCATGCTCCCAACAGTCGGGATAGACCATTGATTGACTCATATCATAATGGTCAAAATTCTCCCGATACGGCAAGGTGGTTATCGGCCCGCATCCGGTCATGAAGATGTATTCCACCGACCAGTAACTGAGGCTACTCGGCCCGCAATAAGACTGCACCTGCACCACGTAGGCGGTGGAAGGTAACAGATTGGTGAAATTCTTGCTGTTGCCGATCTCCTGGTTGTATGTTGTCCAATCTTCATTTCCATACAAGGGTTTGATGCGCACATTCCATAATGCCACTATGGGATCATTGGTCCAAGTGGCTGTCGCCGTCGTGGCGGTGATGTTGCTGAACCAGACACTGTCAGGACGGGGACAGGGATTGGTGACGTTCAAGTCAAGGTCATCAATGTAATAGGCATACGCATTCGAACCTGTCGGATGGATGGCGATATAGCGGTTGTGACCAGTGAGAAGGACGCTGTCGAAGGAGATTTCCACAAACTGGTAGGTGTTGCCCGTCGGCAGCTGCACCGACCGCACCAGCTCAAACGTCGTGGTATCGCAGGGGTTGCTCATCACGCCCACATCCAGCGTGCCGCCAGCGGAGTTATGCCGGCTGACCCAGAAGCTGAGCGTCAGCGTTTCAATATCGGCATTGATAGCCGGCGAAGCCATCCAACAGTAATCATTCCCGAAACGCATAGAGTTGGTACCACTGTGCGCATGGTTGCTCTGCTGATGCACCGCAGGTAATGTGATGGTGGAAACGTACGCCGAAGGACGGGTCCAACAATCCATGTAGGACAAATCCTGCATAAAATCGAAATTTTCATAATACGGGATTTCCAACGGATTGGAACAAAGCGTGTAAAATGTTTCCGCAAAGGTATAAGCACTCTCCCCGCCGGAGCATATCACCTTCACCTTGAACAGATATTGGTGGTTGTCGGAAAGGCCGTTTACCGTATAGAAGGTATCCGTGATGCCTGAAACTTCTGTCCATTGGTCATCGGTAGCGTCCACATCGCGATAGGCCAGCGTATAGGAAACGGCCGTGGTTCCCACCGCCGGGGACCAGGCACAGGAGATGGAGTTGTCTGTTGCCGCCGTCTGCACCAAATTTTCCGGCTGGGAGCAGTTAGCCACTGCCACTACCAGATTGTCCATATATACGGTATTGAACCCGGAAAGAGGCTTGGGTGCCTTCAGGGCAATGCGTCCTCCGGGACCCGTGTAATTGGCGAAAGAGACCGCAAACGGCGCATATACATTGGTGGTGGGTTCAATACTGCCCACCTGCACAAAGGTACTGAAGTCCATCGGATCGCTCATCACCCCCACAAGAACCTTACCCACGTACATGCCCGAGTTGTTGATCTCACGAGCCATGCAACTCAATTCCAAAGAGCTGATCGGATTCGTGAAGGCCGGCAATATGACATAGTTGTCACCATACGTGGCAGACGATGCGCTGGTTTGGAATTGAAGCAGGTTGCTGCCGCCATAGGCGTTGGCCACTGATGTGTAGATGCCCGGATAATTTGATGATGCCACCGAATTTCTTTTAATCCAACACGTCGGCACCGGAAAACCCGTTGTCGAATTTCCCGTGTAGCCTTCAAAATCCTGAACGTATGGGGCGGTGAGTTCAGGGCAGGCCGTCACAAACGACACCGATGTGGTGTACCAGGCATCTCCGCCGCAACCAGGTTTCAATCGGATTTCCATCGTATAAGAAGTTGACGGGTTCAATCCTGTAATCGTATAGAAGGTATCCGTAATCGGCTGAACGTCAATCCAGTTTTCCTCACCCGCCTCGCGGTAGCTGATCCGATAATTGGTCACGCCTGTGGGGTGCCACGACAACTGCACCGAAGAGGAGGTGATTCCCGTGATGTCTATATCCGTGGGATACATACAGTCGCTGGCAAAAATGCGGAAATCATCCACATACGACAAGGCACCTAAGGAGAGGAGTGTGATATAACGCCCTTGGAAAGCATAGTTAGACAAGTCCACCGTCACTTTTTGCCAGTTGTTGTTGGAGGCCGGGTTCACTGTGCCAATAGGCGTGAATGTGTTTATATTGGTCGGATCCGTCATATATCCTAACCGCATAATCGCCGCCGAGGTGGCATTATCCTTTCTCATCATAAACTGCAGCGTAATGTGCCTTAACATGGTGTCGGAGGCCAACGGCGGGGCCACAATATAGGAACCGGTAGTGTTCGCTGCGTTCATGTACACACAGGCATTATCGGTATAGCCGTTCGTGGTAATATAAGGATACGACGTGCTGTTTATGGAATACAACCGATGCCAGCAAGGCACATTGAAATGTCCTAATCCCGTGGTTAAACCATCAAACGATTGCATATATGGCAAATCGCTGAAATGGAGGACGCACGGGTCCACCGGCGCGTTGTCTGTCACTACGCACGTCTGCTGCGACATGGCCGGCGTACCCACACTGTACACTGCCTCCACTGTATAGCAGTATTGCGTGGTTTCTGCCAGACCGGTGTCTGTATAAGAATAACCTTCCACTAAAGAGGTGTTCACCTGCACACTATTTCTATAAATGTTGTAACCGGCAAGATGGTCGGTGACAAACTCGCCCCGCACAATCAGCGGCAGGCCCATCTGTTCCTGGGAAGCGTTGTCTGTCATCGGCAGCCACAAGCCATTATCCTGCGAATATTGCACCGCGTTACCTGTGCTCAACTCGGCCACCGTGGCACGCGGAACCGCGTACACATCGCCCGGGCGCGAGCCGGTGAAACAGACCGCCACCCAGTAGGTGCCCGCCGCCAACGATGTGTTAATCTGCGCCGACACTTTCATAATCGGGCGCGTGGTGTCCGCCAAATTGGTGTTCGTGGTACGGAAAATACCCGACCACTCCGTGGAGACCATACAGTTCGCGTTGCTGGTCCAAATAGGAACGGCTGTGGAGTCCTCCGGACGACTGTTGTAAATACGCACATAACAACCTGTTATCGAAGATGTAGTTCCGCTGTTCGATTGGAAGGCGTAGAAGTCAATATGCGACACTTGCGCCGAAGCGGCCAATGTGAAATCATCTGCCAGCCAGTACGAATGGTTTAAGTCCGCAGTATTGGCGGTTGCCCTATAGGACAAGGTGCTTTGTCCACCGTAAAGGGCACACAAATCCGCCCCGTGATAGCCCGCTCCGGGCCTTGTGACCATGTCGGCAGTATTGTACAGGTAAGCACGCGTGGGTTGCGTGGCCCCTGCCGGTACGCCCCAATCCAAACGTACCGAGGATGACGACAATACCGTTGCCGTCACATTTTGCGGCGGTGTGTTTTGTGCGAAAACCGCAAACGACAAACACAGCAGGACAAACAAAAGGTGGAATTTCTTCATTTTTTTATATTATTTGTTTGATAATCAAAAAATTATATTTTTTCCAATATAATTGCCAAATATATAAAAAATATCATTCCCTTCGATTTGTGATTTGTGAATTGCAGGGCTATACCCGCAAGAACCGCAAGGCGGGCAATTTGGTGGAAATTTCCAAGAATCTTTTATTTCACAAGGATGGCCTAACGGCCAATCTCTCTTATTAACTACCCCGCCATTCGGGCACCCCTTCTGAGAATCAGAAGGGGACTTTTGGGGTGTCCGCACTGCCGTGCGAACAATTCTTCAACAAAAAAGGGGACAACCTTGAGGTCATCCCCTTTGCAGGTAATAATTATCAGTGATGAAGATTATTTCTTCACGAAGGATTTCGTTACAACACCCTTCTCGGTGCTGATGCGCACGAAGTACATGCCAGCGGAGAGTTCTCTCACGTCAAGCTCCATCGTGTTGGCATTCACTTCCACTGTCTTCAGTAATTTACCATACACATCATAAACCTGAACATTGTTCATTATTAATTGTTCATTATTAATTGTAAACAGTCCGTTGTTCGGGTTCGGGTAGAGGCTGGTAGCCAGCTCGTAGTCGGCAATACCGTCAGCCAGCGTGGCGAAGGTCACCGTGTTGGAAGGCTCGCTCTGACCGTTGGCACAGTTGGCGACCACATTTACCAAGTAGCTTGTCTCCGGCTGCAGACCGGTAAGCGTATAAGGCTTGTTGGACGTCGTGACGGTGCTCCAGTTGGCAGCGTCAGCCGTTTTATAGTTCACTGTCCAGGAGGTGGCGTTGCCATTCTCCGTCCAATTCAGCTTCACGCTATTCTTCGTCATGTCCGTGGCGGTAAGAGCCGTTGGAGCCATACAGGTATCCGGTTGCGGCGTGCCGCCATCAACCGTAATGGAGATGTCATCCAACAGGATAAAGTCCTCGTCGGAGCAGTCATAGTGACGGAAAGCCAGATAGACCTGCTGTCCGGCGTATGCGCTAAGGTCGAGCGTCTGCTGCGTCCATGTGCCGTGCGTGTTGTCCGGAACGATGGTGAACAACGGCGTCGTGAAATCGGACACCGTGTTGCCCGTGCTTACATATACAGAGTATTTATCTGCAGGATAGCTGGCATCAACCATGAAATACCAGGAAAGCGTGATGGTGGATGATGCCGGAAGGTTGAATTTCGGCGAAATCAGATAGTTGTCCGGAAACAGAGCATAATCATCGTTGTACGACAAAGATGCGGCCATATAACTACCCGTATGCGCGGTCAAAGTAGAGGAGCCCGTCGTGAGGAACCAAGGGATACCGTCACCGTCGTTATCCACTATCTGCCAACAGCCAAGACCGTTCTCGAAGCCTTCGGTGTAGGGGAATGTGGCAACAGCATCACACTCGGTGCTTGTACTTACCGTTACCATGGTGGAGTGATCTCCGCCACCGCAATCGACTTCAACTCCAAAATTATAGCTGGTGCTGCTGGTCAGACCCGTCACCGTATAGGTGGTACCGCTAACATTCTGGGCAATCGGCGTGCTGGCATTAGCCATATCATAAATGGTATAGGTGGCGCCCGTGTTGTTGGCATCCGTCCACGTCAACGTGATACTGTTTGCCGTTGTCGCACTCACGGTGAGATTGGTCACAGGAATACAGGTCGGCGGAACATCAATGGAGATGTTGTCAATATACAAATAAAGCTGGTCATTCGACGTGCACTGGATAGCGATGTACTTGGCTCCAGCCGGGATAATGTCGCTATAATGCATCCAGTTGGACGATCCTGTGATTGAAATCTCATTGCCCCATGTGAAGGCAGTCACATCGTTCGTGGTGGTGGAATAGCCCACTTTGAATGTCTCCGTATAATTTGTGGAATTAGATCCGTAATCAAATTCCAGTTGCAGCGGTGTGGTGGCAGCGACAAATTGCGGTGAAATCAGATACTGGGGATAGTTTGTGGTATAGTAGAATCTGAATCCATAGGAACCGGTATTAGCTGCAAGGATATTCACACCCGTGTTGGAATTGCAATTGTTCAGTGTCCAGCAGTCAATGCCGTTTTCAAAACCCTCGGTGAACGGGATGGTTTGGATTCCACATTCTGTGTGAGCTGTCACTGTCACAATACCCGACAAATCACCGCCTCCGCAATCGGTCTCCACCGCAAATGTGTAAGCCGCGTTGGATGTCAAAGAGGTAACCGTGAAGGTGGTGTCCGTGATACCAGAGGCCAACACACTGCTGTCGGACATATCATAAACCGTGTAGGTGGCACCAATGTTCAAGTCATCCGACCAAACAAGTGTGATGCTGTTGTCCGTAGCAGTGCCAACGGTAAGATTTGTCACCGGCAGACAGTTCGGAGCTTCCGTAACATGCAAAGTGTAATCGTGGAATACCATGTAGGAAGAGGAGGCACAAGGACTATGAGCGGCTGTTGTGTTACCATTAATATAGTTGTCAAAATAGCTGTCCGCACCACCGATACGCATACGGTAGAGGCCCGTATCCTGCGTAGCAGGAACCATGAATGATGCATTGAGCGTGGTAGGATCCGAACTCGTGCTCGTACCCATATAAACAACCTCATTGTCATCAAATGACAAATTGTTGTTCCAGTCCACCCAGATAAGCGTTCCATAGGTGTAACTTGTACCGTACGTGATGTCCACGTTGGCGATTGTGCCAGCAGCTACGGCACCCACTTGGGATGAATAGTTTCCGTAGGTGACATTGCCGGAATTGGCAGGACTGTTGTTCACCACCTCGGGAGCATTTCCGAAGGTAACATTCGTAATACCGGAACCATCCACTGAATATGGATTAGGCTGGCAATAGCCTGTAAAAATAGTCAATGTGGTGCTCCATGCTGATGTGTCGCCCACACCACAGACAGCGCGAACCTTAATATTATAGTTCGTCTCCGGTGTAAGGTTGGACAGCGTGTAAGCGGTATCGTAAGTGGATTCCGACGTGTTACCAAACACAACTTCCCATTCAGATTCCTGATAACCGGGAACCCAGGAAATTTCAGCAGAGGTGGGGGTGAGATTGTTAACTGTCAAATTTGTAGGAGCCGGACAAGTGGGCAGCGTGGTGAAGTGCTGTACCATAGACCAAGAAGAATAGTTGTTACCGCCACAATCCGTGCGAACATAGACATCGTATGCCATGTTGGCGGTAAGACCGGAGATATCATAACTATATCCGCTTGCATTCTCTGCCTGAACCGTATCAGGATTAAATCCAGCAGGACCGTAGGCAACCTCGAAGTCGGTTTGCGCTCCAGCAAAAGAACTCCAGGAAACAGTAGCTTCAGACGATGTCACATTACTTACCGTAATTGACGGAGCATGACAGGTATAGCATGTGGTGATCAATTCGAAACCAGCATATTGACCAGAATTATCTGTATGGAAATAAATGGTCAGAGGGCCTGTCGTGGAAGTGATAGCCGGGATGGTGAAAGGAGAAGAAGCACCGGTTTGTGAGGTTTTGAACAACTGGTTAGCGGTTCCGGCAGAATCACCATCATAGATAACCAAATAATCCCAAGTGGAACTTTCAGCTGTCAGAGTTCCGCTTACCGAAACCATGTTGCCGGGCTGGTCGGGATAAATGACCAAATAGGAATCACAGTTGTTGGAATAATTGCCCGTGGCACCTCCGTCGTCATAAATGACCGCACCGCACGTGTACAGGGTATCCCATCCAACGTTTTGCATATTATAAGAACCGGGAGCCAAAGAAAGAGGACCACGCCACTCGCTGTTGTCATTGGTGCCGCAATTTGCTCTCAAATATGCATGGTAGAGCGTACCGCCCACCAGATTGTTGACCGTCACCGTCGTGTCGTTAGCCGTCACCGTGTTGAAATTGGCCGTCGTTGCATCAGGGTTGAATCCGGCTTGTCCGTACGCAATCTCCCATTGCTGGGCGGAAGCTACCTCGTGCCACGTGAAAGTGGCCGAACTCGAAGTAAGATTGGAGACTTCAAATTGAGTGGGAGCAGGACATGTCGGGATTTCCATAAGGGTTACATCATCAATGTATATGGAACCGGAGTTTGTCTGACGAGGCACCATAATGGCTACATAGTTGTTGCCGGCAGGTGCGTTGGTAAGGAGCACTTCATATTGGTTGTAAGTGGTACCTGTAACGTCAATGGCCTGTGCCGTGACAAACGTGGAGGGATCAGTAGGATCACTCAATGTTCCGACAAACACTTTGTACGTGTAGGATGTCGAAGTGGTGCGCATCCAGAAGCACAATTGGTTGCCGTTCATAGGATAAATGGTGTTGTCCAACGGAGGAAGCACCGCCATCATAGTGTCAGCGTATGACGAAGATGAGTAGGAATAGAAATACAGGGCACGACTTCCTGTATGGGGATAGTTAGAATAGGCATAAGGATAATAATTGCTGGAACCGTTAGAATCATTATATTTGTTCCAACATAATGGCAAAAGGTAAGACCCGGATGAAGGGAGTTCGCTTTCTTCAAAACTCCAAGTATAAGGCAAAGTGGCAAGCAATTCACAGTCCGTGCGGCCACTCACCGTCTTCATAAACGACATGTCACCACCACAGTCAGCTACAACGCCGAAATTATACAACGTGTTGGCGTTAAGGTTGGTGACTTCATAATCAGTAGCGGAAAGACCGCTGATCACCACGCTGCTGTCACTCATGTTATAAATGGTGTAGGTGGCATACGTGTTGGTGCTGTCGGTCCAGGAAAGGAAAATGCTGCTGGCTGTAGTGCTGTCAACAGCGAGGGCAGTCACAGGAAAACAGGTCGCCGGCGTACAATTCGTCACAGTGCTGAAGAAATTGTTGCTGGACAAAGTACTGGCATCGTTTGTACTGAACATCAAAAGCCCATTGTTGTCATAAATACTAAAGGAAGCTTCATAGTCATACGTACTATTGCTAACCCATACAAAACTGAGAGAAATGTTGTCACATACTGTAAAGGTTTCTGTGACGGTGTATCCACTTGTCATATTCAAGGTGGTAACAAGAGTATTATTGGCATAAACATTGATTTCAGAACCGTTCCATCCATCACCATAATCGTCGTTTTTAACAATAGTGTAAGAACATTGGTCTGTCAAGGCGCAAGTAGTAGTTTGGGCTTGCACCATCACCACACCCGACATATCTCCACCACCGCAGTCGGCAACAATACCAAATGTGTAATTCGTGGCGGCGCTGAGACCCATCACTTCGTAAGTTGTGTCTGTAATACCAGATACCACCACACTGCTGTCGCTCATATCATAAATAGTATAGGTGGCACCCGTGTTATTGTCATCTCTCCAATTCAAGATGATGCTATTTAAATCGCTGGCGGCCACGCTAAAGTCTGAAGGCAAATAACAGGAAATCGAACCATAGCTGAACGTGGTTTTCGGGATGAAATTACGGACATAGGTACTCGTGATGGAGCTTAAATCGGTATAACTGTACCCGCTGATACTGGATCCCGTGGAGGATATTCCATAAAACTCTGTTTCATCATAATCATCCCCGGTGGTAGACACGGTGGAAACCTCCACAAGCAAGTTGCCACCCGTGTACTGGAATGGTGTGCTGAAATTCAGCGTTATCTGGTTATTCGAGACGGTGAACGTCCCCGTATAGACGGTAGTAGATGGAGATGTCAGGAACGCTGTTCCAAAAGTGGCATCTGTTGTTGTTCCTAACTTGACAGCAAACGTGGATGTCAAGATCGCACTGCTTGTAAGATAGAACGTCATCGATTGGATGGGTTCACCCACCATGCTGGTGAGAAGGCTGGCTGGATAGATGGTTTGGCTCTGCAAAAAAGCATCCTCATAGTAACCATAAACCGGAACATAATCGTTGGTCGTTGTTCCGTCAGCTACAGTGAGCGTCTGCTGGGCCGACACCGTCATGGCTGCCAATCCAGTCAACAGCATCAGAAAAAAGAAAATTTTCTTCATGTTGTAGATTTTAATTTTGTTAATAAATAATAAGGTGTAATAATAATAAATGTATCAATACTTACTAATAACTCCTTTCCTTTTGGAAAAAGAGCTGCAAAAATACGAAAATAAAGATTACAACCCTCTTGTAGAGGGTTATTTTTAACATATTAAAAGGGGACAATGTGCAGTTTGGACTTGGCTATTGGCCCTTAGTTCCTTAGTTCCATAATTCCCCCTTTCAGAAAAAAAGGAGCCGACACCTTCCGGCATCGACTCCTTTGGCAGGTAATAATTATCAGAAGTGAAGATTATTTCTTCACGAAACTCTTCGTCACAACGCCCTTTTCGGTGCTGATGCGTACGAAGTACATGCCAGCGGAGAGTTCTCTCACATCAAGCTCCACCGTGTTGGCATTCACTTCCACCGTCTTCAGCAGTTTACCATACACATCATAAACCTGAACATTGTTCATTATTAATTGTTCATTATTAATTGTAAACCGTCCGTTGTTCGGGTTCGGGTAGAGGCTGACAGCCTGCTCGTAACTGTCGATGCCAACCGTCTGCGTGGTGAACGTCACCGTATTGGAGGCACCGCTTTGGCCGTTGGCGCAGTTGGCGATCACATACACGGAATAGGATGTTCCCGGCTGCAGACCTGTGAGCGTATAAGGATGAGTGTTGGCCGTGGCCGTGGACCACTGGAGAGCATCAGCCTCCTTGTAGTTCACGGTCCAGGAAGTGGCCGAGCCATTCTCCGTCCAGTTGAGCACCACATTGTTGGTCGTCACATTCGTGGCAGTCAAGCCGGTCGGGTCGTTGCACGGATCCTGGCCCTGGGCGAGGGTCTGGAAGGTTACAGCAGTGCTCCAATCGGAAGTGTTGTTGCCACCGCAGTTGGCACGCACACGCACATCGTATTGCGTGTTGGCGGTGAGACCCGTGAAGTTGTAGGTGGGTGCCTGCACCGGAATGGTGTTACCCCAAGCGGAAGCAGAGTGCAGCTTGTACTGCAGATCCCAAGCGGTCTCAGTGTCACCTGCTGCCCAGTTGGCCGTGGCTGTGGTCTGAGCCAAATTGCCGACGACAAGACCCGTAGGCACAACGCAAGAATCAGAACCGCCACCACCGACACAGGAAACATGGAGCTCGAAACCACCATAAACCACTGAACCGTCAGAAGTGAAAGTAATGGTGAGCGGTCCTGTGGTGGAGGTCACTGTAGGAATAGTGCCGCTATCTGGATCGTCGGAGTCAACGGAACTGACAAACAACGGCGTGCCGGAAGCGCTGGAACCATCATAAATGGTCAGATAATCCCAACCGGCTTCAATATCAAACGTACCAGAGAGTTGCACTTTCATTCCTGGAGCATCGGGATTGATCACCACCGTGGAATTGCAGGAGGTGGAGTAGTTGCCTGTGGCACCACCATCGTCAAAAATGACACCACCACACATGTTAACGGTCTGCGAACCGCTGGCCGGAATATTGATGGAACCCGGAGAGGCCGTGACAGGTCCTACCCAATAGCTGGTGTCACCGCTTCCGCAATCAGACTGCACGTAGAAGTCATACATTGAAGCAGAAAGGTTGTTGATGGTGGTGGAAGGCGTACCTTGTACTGGCACTGTTGTACCTGCACCCGGCGTAAAGCCTGTCGGACCATACTCCACATTCCAGTTTTGGGTGGTTCCGATTTCCGTCCAACTTAAGGTCACAGAATTTGACGTTACGTTGGTAACCGTCAGATTTCTCGGTTTCGGACAGGTCGGGATGTATTCCACACGGATATTATCCACATAGCCGGCATTGTAACTGGAGGAAGGTCTCGGAGCCATCATGGCGATATAGGCACCGGTTCCGGTGTACTGGCTGAACGGGATTTCATAGTTGGCATACGTGTTCGATGTCGTCACAATCGTGTCAATCGGCACGAATGTGGTCTTGTCCGTAGGATCGCTGATGATACCCACCACCAACTGGAAGGTATAGGAGGAATTGTTACGGGCATCGAAGGAAAGCTGAAGCGTGTTCATCGGATTCTGCACCACATCAATCTGCGGCAGAATGGCCATCTGGTCATCATACGTTCCAGCCGAGGTATACGTGTAGAAACGTATGGAATTGCTTCCGGAGGCGGCAGAGCTGGAACTGTTGTAAACAATCGGATAACCGGAATAGGATGTGCTGGTGCCATTGTTGAGATAAGCCCAGCAAATCGGCAGGTTGTTCGTGCTTGCCGACGTGGATGAAGTTCCCGTGTACATGTCAAAGTTCTCCGTGAACGGGATTTGAGTGATCAAATCACACTGGGTGGCAGCGGTAACCTTCGGGGTCCATACGCTCGTATCGCCACCCGAGCAGTCAGACTGTACATAGAAATCGTAAACCGTGCTGGCGGTCAAGCCCGTAACAGTAAACGGATTTGAGTTGGCTTGTACCGTCGTACCCGTTCCTTGGGTGAATCCGGTCGGGCCGTACTCCACGTTCCAGTTGGTGGCAGAGCCTCTCTCCGTCCATTCCAACGTGACGGAACTCTGTGTGGAGCTTTGCATGGCGAGACCAGTCGGCATCTTACAGGTAGGCAGAACGTCAATAAGAAGATCATCCATATAGAAGTTTCCAGATGAAACCATGTGCGTTTTGAAAGCCACATATCTGCCAGTGCCGGCATAGCTGTCCAGGTACACCTCCACATACTGCATCACATCGGTCTGGGTGCAGAATACAGTATCAACAGGCACGAAACTGTTGAGGTTGGCAGGAGCATCCATCACACCCACGATTAAACCATTGTTGATGTTGGATGAACGCAGCATGAAGCTCACACCCAATGTGCTCAGGTTTCCGTTCAATTCGGGTGTCATAGCGATATTATAGGTGGATGAAGTAGCATAGAAATAGAGGGTTCCATTTCCAGTGGAGGACATGTACGGATAAGCGCTTGAGGTGGAGTAGTTGTCATCACGCGTCCAGCACTGCGGGTAAACATCGCTACCATAGGTCTGCGCTGTGAAGTTCTGGCTGAACGGGATGGGGAACGCAGCACACTCCGTGGTGAAATCAGCCGAAACCCAGCTACTATACTCACTGCCACAATCGGAACGCATGCGCACCTGATAGTGCGTGGCCGGAGTAAGCTGGGTAATAGCTGCAGTGAAACCAGTCGGGTTGGACACCGGCGTCCAGACAGAATCGCCGTAAAGGGCATACTCCATCTCCCATGCACCTTCCAAATAACCGGCCACCCAGTTGACATCCGCCGAGTAGGCAGTGACATTATTCACATACATGTTCGGGGCTACACAAGTAGCATTGCTATCGCAAGGCATGCCGAAAATGACATTTGCCCGATAGGTGGAGCTTGAGGGTGAACTGGATGTTGCGCTGGAAGGATTGGGATTCAATGACGCATCATCGTTATAATAGTAATAACTGTTACCGTGAGGATTTACATGATTGTAAAATGAATTCGAACACGTCCAAGATCCCGTGTTGTCGTCAATAGCAAGAATCAGGTTTGAAGTGCCATCATACGGGAACAGGGTGGTGAAGTTAATAGTGAACCATCCTTCGGTGATGTTCACGGGTCCTTCATATACCTTCACGGCTGTCGTACCCATATTGACAAAGCCTGTCAATGAGGTTTGGGTGGTCGGCATCAGATAAACAGCCCAGTTTCTGGGAGTAGCCGTCACAGAAGAGGCGTTGAATGAAATGGATCTTATATTGCCGGCACCACCGATTTCGGAAGAGGTGTACAACTGCTCGCTAAATGCGTAGTTATAGCAAGAGTATGATGGTGTATAGCTGTCTGTGATGGTTCCGTTACCGACTGCAACTTCTCCACCAGCCAAACATCCCGTGATGAAATGTTCAACAATCCAAATACTTTCTGTATTGTCGTTGCAGAACACCTTCACGCGCACGTCGTAAGCCGTGCCGGGATCAAGGCCGCCCAACAGGTACATGGGAGTGGTGAGGTTGGTGGCAGCGGGAATCCAGTTGTCCTGGTTGGCTTCGGAATATTCCACTGTGTAGGAAGACGCCGTACCGTTAGGACCATTACTCCATGTCAGCATAGCAGAAGTACCCACTATTTGGCTCACGGTCAGATTCTCCACCGGCGAGCAGTCACATATGGTGGTAAATGTTCCGGAAATAACCGGGCTGACATGTTCGCCGTCGCCGCAATCTGAAGCCACGCGCACGGTGTAGTGCGTGCTCTGCATCAGACCGCTGAGGGTGTAAGGCGAAGAAACGGTATTCTCTATAGTCCAAGCGGTATCCTCATCCGATTTATAATAGAGCACACAATTGTTAACGGTGGCAGGCGTGGTCCAAGTCAAGGTGGCGCCATCCGTACCCACATTGGTTATCGTAAGGTTGCTCGGGGCTGTGCAATAGATAGGCGAGATGCTGATGTTGTCCACAGCTGCAGGCGGCATGGTACCCAAGCTACCGTCATTATGCCAGTAGAAATACAAACGCTTGATACCACCCGTTGTCATACCCGGTATAGTATAGGTAAACGTCTGGTAATTGGTGATGGTGTTGAACCGATCCGCGTATGAACTGTTGACATTCGGATTCATCGCAATAGAACCCGAAGGTTGCGCGGTGCTGTTCGCCGCTGGTACAACCGGATCTCCAAAATAGACCTTCATATAGTCACAACAACTCTCGCCATAACTATGCCAGTCAAAGCTGAATTTGTAACCATCCGGGCAGGCCGGGAAGTAGATGTCACGGTAAGCCCAGGCATCAGAAGAAGCGCTAATGGTATAAGCATTGTTAACACCATTGTCGTTGGAGATGTACAAGGCGTGCGTACCGCCGTTGTTGGTACCCGTACCCACATGCCACTGGTTGGTGGCGGAACCATTCACATAATCGAAACCCGGGTTGCTCTCAAAATCGCAATACCAAGGAAGTGCGGCAGGTATCTGGACGGTTCTGGCGGTGGTGTTCGCCCATGTACTGCTTTCAAAACCACAATTGCTACGCACATAAATAGTGTACAATGTACTGGAAATCAAATTGGTCACCGTGATGGAATCATCGTATGCCGTAATGATATTACCATCGTCAATTTCATCCGTAAGGGTAGAACCGTCAGGAACAGCCACCACCTCAAACTCTTGAGCTCCGTTTCCATCCCATTGCAGGGAAATGGAAGACTGGGTTACTTCTGTCACCGTGAGAGAAGTGGGGACAAAACAGTTGGGAAGAACATCCAACTCCACCTCATCCACATACATGTAAGAGGCAAGACCCGCCTCATTGTAACTGACCAACGCAATGTAAGTACCTGTGCCCGTATAATTACCAAAAGAAACAAAGAACTGCTCCCAATCATTCGTTGTCTGCGGACTCAAAACGGCCACCTCTTCGAATGTATTGAAATCGGTGAGATCAGACAGAACACCAACTTTGATAAAATAATTGTCTGAAGTCTTTCTCAATTTCATAGAAAGCATCGTCTGGTTGATTTGAATCAAGGTGGCATCGATGGTAGGAAGAATAGCGGCGGAGTAGTAATTACCCGTGCTGTAGATATAGAGGCTGCGCGTACCTGCACCTGAAGATATGGCACTCAAATAAGGATAATTTGAAGAGGAATAGTTGCTCAAAATGTGCCAGCAGTCGGGATAAGCACCGGAACCTGAAGTTGTATAGCTGTCAAAATTCTCGGTGTAAGGCAGCTGCGAAATAACAGCACATTCCGTGGTGAAAGAGACCGTCGTCCAGTCGCTGGTTTCCGTGGGCGTGCAATTGGATTGTGCACGCACATTATAGAGGGTGTTGGGGGTCAAACTGGTCAATGTCATCGGGAGACTGCTCGCACTCACCGCACCTAAAGATGTCCATTGAGTATCTGCATCGGTCTTGTATTCCACTGTCCAAGAGGTCTCCGTGGTGCCGGCGGCAATCTGCACATCAGCCGTTACATCCGTGACATTATTGACTATCACGTTCGGCGCAATACAGGTAGCCGTGCTGTCGCAGTTGCCACCAAAGATGACGTTGCTGCGATTGCTAGCCGTTGATTTGTTACCGGAGAAACTGGACGGGTTTTGAGGATCAGGATTGTTTGAATCGGAATAGTAGTACACCGTGCGGGTGCCTCCGGCATCGTGTGCATGGAAGGTGTAAGAGTTACCATCATAGTCACCGGAATTATCATCTACCGCCACCACCAGGTTGTCGGTGCCGTTGTAATGGAAAATGGAATCGAAATTAAAGGTGTTCCAACCCTGCTGGCAGTTCATCGGACCGCTATACACTAAATGCAAACTGTCGAACGGCACCAAATCAGACGTGGTGAGCGTGGTGGCCGGCGTATGGCCAAGATAAATGTTCACATTTGTTTTGGCAGTCGAAGGCGTTGCATAGGCATAATCAAAAGCAATGCTGTGGAAATCAGCGGCTCCATTCAACTCAGAGGCCAAGAAAAGCTGTTGTGTGTAAGTATAATTATAATAATTGTTGACAGGATAGTAGTATTCTGTTGTTGTACCATTTCCAATGGTTACCTCGCCGCCGGCATTACAGCCTGTAACGAAATTGACATAAACATAATCCGAATTGGAAAGCGGACAGTTGGAACGCACCCGTACCTCGTAAGCCGTAACCTGCGTAAGACCACCCAACAGATAGTTGTTATCATTCACCGTGACCGGTGTCCACTGGTTTTGACCCTGTTCACTATATTCCAACGTATAATTGGTCTGCAACTCCTGGAGACCCGGTTCCCAGGTGAGATAAGCGGAAGAACCCGTAACATTGTTGGCCTCGACATTGCGCGGGACATAACAAGTGGCCATGTTGTCAATCACCACCGAGTCAACATTAAATGAATAGACAGAGGTGGGATTGGCGTAACAGAAGGCGATATATTTCCCATTGCCTGTATAGTTGTTGAAGAACGTGGTATGATCTTCCCAAGTGCTGGTGGCGGAAGGCATGAACGTCTCCACCAACTCAAATGTGGATTCGTCGAAAGGATCTGTCATCACACCCACCTTGATCATCTGTCCCGAAGTAGCCGTATAACCCTTGAAATTCATCTGCAGATCTGAAACGGATATGCTGGAGGCCAACGGGCGGAAGACCGCATACTGGGTGTTGTTGTTCTGTGTATAGAAATAGAGCGCATGGTTTGACACATACGGCACGTTGATATAGGAGTTGGAAATCGTCGTCATACACTCCGGACGTGCACCGTTTGCCTCTATGTCAAACGTCTGCACATACGGCAAACTGGTGATTTCACCACACGGAGCGATGAAACGCAAACGGTCGCTCCATTCACTACGATCGTTGCCGCACACCCCTCTGACAAAGAAATCATACTCCTTACCACTAATCAAGTTGGAGAATGTGTAGGGGTTGTTGCTCGTGCTAATATAGCTGAAACCCAAATTGCCGATGGAATCCGGATCCAATCCGAGGGTATCAACAAAGGAAATCTCATATTGGTTGGCATTACCGTCCCATTCAATGGTGACACTGCCCTCGCTGGAGGACACGATATGAACGTTGCCGGGACGGCGGCAGCTGGGAACAGGTTTCACCTCCAGATAGTCCAAACAGAAGGTGTTGTTGGTCAGCTGATGACGACCATCCGTCAAAATGGCGATATTTCGGCCTGTGCCTGTGTAGTTTTCAAAATAGATCTCCGCAGAAAGCCAATATGTGCTACTTTCTGGCATGAGGGTATCCACCGGTTCAAAGGTGGTGATGGTGGAATCATCCTCCATAACACCAACAATCAATTTGGTGTTGTAGTTGGCATTCAAACGGGCATAGTCGAACGTCAGCATCATCTGGTTCATGGAATAGCTGCTCTCCACCGCCGGAAGGACCATATAGGTATATTCGGAATTTGAGCTATTGATGTACAAGGAGTTGGCACCGCTGGTTTGGTTCGTGCTATAGATGTAAGGTTGATTGGCGGAAGCTGCGTTGGAAATCATTTTCCAACATATCGGGTGGGCGCCTGCGCCAGTACCGTCATTCTCGAAATCCTCCAAATAAGGAATAACGATTTCATCGGAGCAGTTGGTGCGGAATGTGGTGGAACGCCAATAGCTGTAATCGCCGCCACCGCAGTTGGCACGTACGTATGCGTGATAAACCGTGTTGGGGATAAGATTGTAAAAAGTGTAGAACGTGTCAGTTGCATTGTCTGTAGGAATCGTATTGCTGTCAGGTTGCACGTTGGTGTCGGTCAAATAAACATCCCACATGGTTTCCGTACCGCCGGTGGTCCAGGAAAACGTGGCTTCCGTGCTGGAAACACCCGATATCATCGGATCCGACGGACTGGGACACGTCAAAGACATCTGGGAATACGTGAATGTCGCCTTGGGCAGGAAGTTTCTTGCCGTGGCAGTGACAGAACTGACTCCAGAACTGCTATATCCAGATAAAGAGGACCCTGTGGAAGAGATGCCATAGAAATACGCAGAAGAGTAATTGCCTTCTGTTTGCGAGGCAAACTCCAGCAGCAAATTGCCCCCCATATAAACAAACGGTGTGCTGAAAACAACCGTCATCTCACCGTTCGCCACCGTTAGTGTTCCCGTATAGACGGTCTCAGACGGGGCAGGAAGGAAGTTTGTTCCCGAAAACGTCGCATCCGAACAGGTTCCCAACTTCATTTCCATAATGGAAGTCCAGGCAGAAGACGGAGCTGAAGACACATAGAACGTCAATTGGGTGATGGTACTGCCCACCATACCTGACAATAGGTTTGCGGGATAAATCATCTGGGCGCGAATGTAATCATCCATCCAAAGCCCATACACAGGAACGTAACTGTTTGTCTCTGTCCCGTTTGCCACGGTCAGAGTCGTCTGAGCCGATAGCTTGAGCGTGAACATACTGGTACAAAACAGCATCAACACCAATAAAAACTTTTTCATAAGCTTCAATTTTAATTATTAATGAAAGAATTGTTTTTGACGAAAATTAAGCGGCAAAACTATAAAATATTTTCATTCCAAATGAATATGTTGATATTGTTGGCTTTTTTTTACCAAAAATTGTATCTTTGCCGCCGTGCTTCGTTACATTGTCAAAAAAATCGGATACGGCTTATTGCTGATGCTCGGTGTGGTGACGCTGGTGTTCTTCCTGTTCACCGTGCTGCCCTCCGATCCCGCGCGCATGATGATGGGCCAACGCAGCGACCTGCAAACCGAGGAGGCCATCCGCAAGGAGATGGGCCTTGACCTGCCCATTGGCGTGCAATACTTGGCCTACCTTAACGATGTGGCCCCCATATCCTGGCACAAAACCCAAGACACAGAATCGTTTTTCTATCTGGACGACAACGACTATCATTACGTGAAAATACTGCCATTGGGCAAATCGGCGGTGGTGCTCAAAGCCCCGTACCTGCGACGCTCCTACCAGAGCAAACGCCCTGTGGGCGAAATTATCACGGAGGCGTTTCCCAAAACCGTGCTCTTAGCTGTCGTCTCCATCGTGTTCGCCCTCATCGTGGGCATTATTATCGGCATCTTCTGCGCCCTCTACAAGGGCACCTGGTTCGACCACGTGGCCCTGGTGTTCTCCACCCTCGGCATGTCGGTGCCCTCCTTCTTCGCCGCCATCCTCTTAGCCTGGATTTTCGCCTTCCTGCTCTCCGACATCACCGGACTGAGCATGTTCGGCAGCCTCTACACGGTGGACGACTATGGCATGGGCCAGTATCTGGACCTCAAAAACCTCATCCTGCCCGCCATCACGTTGGGAATCCGTCCCTTGGCTGTGGTGGTGGAACTGACCAAAAACTCACTGCTTGATGTGCTGTCGCAAGACTATATCCGTACGGCTAAGGCCAAAGGTCTCAAAAAAAGCGTCATCATCACCCGTCACGCCCTGAAAAACGCCCTCAACCCCGTCGTCACCGCCATCTCGGGCTGGCTGGCCGGACTGTTGGCCGGCGCGGTCTTTGTGGAATACATCTTCGACTGGAAAGGCATGGGCGTGGTCATCGTCGATGCTCTCGACAAATACGACTTCCCCGTGGTGATGGGTTCGCTGCTCTACGTCTCCATCATCCTTATTATAATAAATATATTGTGTGATATTATCTACGGATGGCTGGATCCGAGGGTAAGTCTGAATTAGCCTCCTCCCGCATTTTAACATTCAACATCATAATGACGGCAAACGCCCCCCAGAAGGGTAGCGACAGCTTGTCGGTGTCTAAAAAGTTATTCAGTGTGCCATGCACAAAATAGGTGACGAGCGCCAACGTCATCATCAAGGCCAGCAACCTGTTACTCTTGTCCGTTGTTCTATTGTACGTGCGGATGCCTGTGTAAAGACTTACAAAAACCAAAGCTAAAACAGTGAGCAAACCCGGGAAACCCGATTCGGTGCAAGGTCCAATGTACTCACTGTGCGCATTACCACCATCCCCGAAATTGGTGGTGATTATGGTTTTAAAATGGCTTTTCTGATACGGCGCATACTCAAACTGATAGGTGCCTGGCCCCCAGCCTAGCAGCGGACGCTCCTTTATCATCGAAAAGGCGGCATTCCACCGGTTCAGCCGCTCCACATTGGAGGCATCCGTGGTGATGTTGGAGACCGATTGCAGTTGCTCCACCAGCTTTCCCGACGAATCCTGACTGTTTCTACTCATTTTATACAGAATATCATCCGCATAAAAATAAAAAGCCCCACCTAAGATGGCACCCGCCACAATCAGCCATGAGAGTTTGATTTTCAGTTTCAAAATAATAAAAACGCCAATTGCGATGACGAGGCTGATCCAGGCAGCGCGACTGAACGAAAGATAGAAGCCGAGGAGGAAAAGGGCTGTCAACCCCGCATAGAACATCTTCTGCCACACATTGTTGTTCGGCAGAAAGAAACAACAGGCCGTGATAGGCAGAAAGAAGGCCAGCACCGCCCCGTACGCGGTATGGTCATTGTAAAACGGACTCATCACCCAATGCGCGTAACGGTCATCAAAACCACTCAAGGCGTGTTTGTACGTGGTAATAAGCACAATACAGGCCAAGCCTAACGCATAGCAGTTGAAATAGCGGACCACATTCCGCATGTCGTCCTTCATCAGCTGGATCAGCATCCAGTAACAAGAAGTGGTGAACCAGATCTTGGAAGCCCAGAATTTGAACGACACCAACGGAATCTCGCTGGTAATGCAAGTCAGGAACATCCACAGCAGATATACGTAGAGGGCAATGGAAATGGGATGGGTAAGCAGCTTTCTGTCTAAATACCAATCATATAAAATACGACAGAAGAAAATGAACGTCAGAGAAATCATAAATGCCTCCGATGGCAAGGAGAGCCCGAGATGCTTGTCCTGGATGTCCATGATGACAGAAAACGGCGTGGAGAGGGCCATCAGATACATGGTCCAGTCCACATGGAAAACCAGCAGGTACACCAGCACCAGCGCCCCTGTAAGGAGCGGAATCAGCGGTTTCTCCTTATAGATGGCAAAACAGTTGAAAATCAGCAGCAAAAAGATGATGCCCAGGAAGACACTCTTTTCACGACCGAGCCTATTCAACAGGTTCTTCAGCCTTGACGGAGGGTTTCTCTTCAATTTTTTCAATCATTAATAAGACAAACACCGAAATGATGAGAACGCAGAAGGTGGACACCAGCACCACGAGGGAGCGTTTGGGATAGAATTTCTTATCGGCCACCTGCGGGCTGTTGACCACGAATTTGACGGGAATCTCGTTCTCCATATCCACGCGGGCATCCATCATCTTCTGACGGCACATGGACTGGTATTTGCTGAAGTTTTCAATCAGCTCGCGCAGAATCACCACCTTCGGACCCCACTCCGCCAAGATTTCCTGTTCGGCTTTCAGGCGGTTAAGGGCGGCGGTATTGCCTTGGGCCACCGCGATGGCGTACTGTTGCATCAGTCGCTCCGACTGGTATTCGAAGTCGAAGACGCCGTGCTCCATGCACACGCGCAGGGAGTCCTCGCAACGTTGGATTTCGCCATCCACCGAGTCCACTTGATGTTGGAGGATGCGGTAGGCGGCTAAGGAGCGTTCGCGTTCCACACGGTTTTTCAGCGTGTCGATATAGCGCAGGATGTCCATTGTCATGTTGCAGGCCCGCTGCGCGTCCCAGTCGGCCACGGAGATGTCGATGGCCCCGTAGTCCGTGCGCTTGATGGTCATATTGCCCATCAATGTCTTGTTGAGCCGTGTTTTCCAGCCCTTGGCCTTGGTGTCGATGCCGTACGCCTCCGCCAAGTTGTATTTGGCGATCAGCGAATCCTTGATCTCCTGGGCATCCAGCAGCTGCATCATCTGTTCCGTTTCCGCCTCAATGGCATACGCCTTGATATCCAACCGTTCGTTGTAGTTCTGCTCGTTGAGCAGGATTTTGGCGGTGGAGTTGGTGCGCGGCGCGTAGATGGTGGCCGTGGATTTGAACTTGGGTTTTATAAAACAGGAACAAACGGCGGAAAGCACAAAGGTGACACCGCAGATGATGAGCAGCCATTTGCGCCATTTCCAAAGAAAGCGCACCAGGCTGAACGAGTTGTATTGTTGGCTATTTTCCATTAGCAGGATTTTTTATGGCGATGTTAAGTTCTTCTAACTGAACCGGATTGATGGGCGTAGGCGCGGGCAGCATGGTATCGCGACCGGCGTTATTCTTGGGGAAGGCGATGAAGTCGCGGATGGAGTCGCAGTCCGACAGCACGGCGCAGAGCCGGTCGAAGCCGAAGGCGATACCGCCGTGCGGGGGAGCGCCATACTTGAAGGCGTCAATCAGGAAGCCAAACTGGCTCTGCGCCTGTTCGTCCGTGAAGTTGAGGGCCTTGAACATGCGCTTCTGCAATTCGGGATTGTGGATACGGATGGAGCCGCCGCCAATCTCGGACCCGTTGATGACCAAGTCGTAGGCGTTGGCGTTGACCGCCCCGGGATTGCTCTCCAGCATAGCCTCATGCTCGGGCTTGGGCGCGGTGAAGGGATGATGCATGGCGTAGAACCGTTGCGTCTCCTCGTCCCACTCCAACAAGGGGAAGTCAATCACCCAGAGGATCTTGTACTCGCCGGCCTTGCGCAAGCCCAACCGGTTGCCCATCTCCAAACGGAGGGCACTGAGCTGCTGGCGCGTCTTCATGGCCTTGCCGGACATGATCAGCAGCAGGTCGCCAGGCTTGGCCTCGAAACGGTCGGCCACTGCCTTCAGATCTTCCTGCGTGTAGAACTTGTCCACGGAGGACTTGAAAGAGCCGTCAGCGTTGCAGAGCACATACACCAGGCCGCCGGCACCCACGTGCGGGCTTTTCACAAATTCCACCAGACCGTCCAGCTGCTTACGGGAATAGTTGCCGCAGCCGTCGGCCTTGATGCCCACCACTAACTCAGCCTCGTTGAAAACCTTGAAATCCTTGTGTTGCAACAGGTCGTTGAGTTCCACAAAGCGCATCCCGAAACGGGCATCGGGCTTGTCGGAGCCGTAGTATTTCATGGCATCGGCCCAGGTGATACGTTCAATCGGGCCAATCTCCATCTGCTTGAAAGTCTTGAAGATATGTTTCACCAAACCCTCGAACATATTGAGAATATCCTCTTGTTCGATGAACGACATCTCGCAGTCAATCTGGGTGAATTCCGGCTGGCGGTCGGCGCGGAGGTCCTCATCGCGGAAGCAGCG
>JAIKYR010000073.1 GCA_024682995.1 Bacteroidales bacterium
TAGAAGGGGAGTTTTAGAGCGTCCGCACTTCTGTGCGGACAGCTGAAATTGAGAGTGTTAGAAATATCGAGAAAGAATGGGCGATTAAGGAATAGTAATGTTAAATTCTTGATTTTTATTTTAATATATGTAATACAAGACTTTAGGTCAACTCCTATATTATTGCCATGATTTTTTTGTGTTGCGCGGTGCTTTCGCCACTTTTTCGTGCAGAAGTTTCATTGCGTCTTCCACGTACAAGCCATGGATATCTATTCGGATGTTTCGGTCTATCTTGGCCAAACTTGAAATGTTTTAGATGGGGCAAAGATAGGAAATTTTTAGTTTGGAAAAACTGTTATCTTTGCCACCTGTTTTAAAATCCGCTTGTTTATGAGGAAAACCATCCGCCTTTTCGCCTTTTTATTGTTGTGTTTTTCACTGTTTTTCAGTGCTTGCCATTCCCCGAAAACCGCTCCCAAGCAGGAAGCTTTTTTCACCTGGGAAGACTCTTACAACCGTCCTGTCCAGTTGGATACCGCCCCGCAGCGGATTGTTTCCATCTCGCCCGCCATTACCGAGGTGATGTTCCTCGTGGGTGCGCAGGATAAGCTGGTGGGAGTGTCTGATTTCTGTGAATACCCACCTGAAACAGAGAAGATTACTAAAATCGGCGGAATGCACAACATCAATTTTGAGGTGCTGCTCTCACTGCATCCTGATGTGGTGCTCATCGGCTCCATGATCTCCCAAAAGGATGTGGATGCTATTGAGAAGATGGGTGTCCCTGTCATCTGCATCGTGGAGGAGAAGTCGCTGGAGGGCATGGCCGACATGATGGAGGTTATCGGGCGCATCACGCAGTGCGAGCGGAAGGCGGACGAGGAAGCGGCCCGCTGGCGGGAGAAAATCGCTGACCTGAAAGCCCATGCGCCAGCGCCCACGGACCGCAAGAGCGTCTATTACGTGGTGGGCTTCGGCGATGCCGGCGACTTTACCGCTCCCAAAGGCACTCATATCCATGAGATCATCGAACTGGCCGGATGTGAAAATGTGGGTGGCTCGGTGACCAACTGGAATGTGAGCCGCGAATTCCTGTTCCAGAAAAATCCCGACATCATCCTCATCCGCAAAGAAGATATGGATGCTTTTTGTTCGAGCAACCCCTATAACAAGTTGAAGGCTGTCAAGGAAAATCATGTCTATCCCATTGAAAGCGGATGGATTGACGTGGTCTCCCCCCGCAATATCAGGGCGGTGGAATTCCTGCGCGAGAAGGCTTCCTCTCTGTAATTCTATTTCCGAAAGATAGTTACGCTACCCGTCAGCGTCTGGCTGATGTTGCGGTTAGTGAATGCGAACTGGTAACGGTAAGTGCCGTCGGGACAATTGTCGCCGGCCCAATCGTTCTCGTAACGACTGCTTTGGAACACGATTTTGCCGGCCTGGTTGCGCACTTCAAGCTGTCTCTTTTCGCAGCTTTCGAGGCCTTTGATGACAAACTGGTCGTTGATGCCGTCGCCGTTGGGCGTGAACACGTTGGGAATCTCCACTTTGGTCGGTGGGGTCCAGTCGATGGCATCTTCCGAAAGATTTTGCAACACGGGGTCGTCCTGCATATTTTGCGAGAAAATGGAGGTGTTGGGCAATGGCATCTGGTTCAAGGTGCTTTGAGAGGAAAGTGCGGGTTGGATGGCGCGCGGGGTGACGGCAGGTTGAATGGGTGTTGCTGTCACCGTGGCCGTTTTTTGCACGGGAGCAGGTTTTTCATTCTCGGAAGATGTGATGATGTGCGCAACGTTTGCCGGAGTTTCCTCAACAGGATTGGCAGGCTCACTCTGGATGCTGGCGGCAGGTTTGTTGCCGTTTTCAACAACTACGGCGGTGATGGTTTGTTCTTCCGCCAATGTGTCGGAGAATTCTTGAACAACGGGTGTGGACATGGGGTCGTTTTGGGGCGTGTCGGCGGTTTTAGGGAGCAGGATAGCGAGGGCAACCACGCCGCCAGCGATGAGTGTGCCTACCACGGCGGCGGCGACTTTCGCGCCCACGGAGTGCAGAAGGGCTGTACCCTTGCCTGCAGACGTGCCCGCCGCCGACGACGGGTCAGCAGATGCCTGCGCCGCAGCCGCATCTAACCGGTGGCTGAGCTTGTCCCAGCAACCGGCCGACGGCTCGACCTCATAAGCGGATAATATGTCCTTGATGTTCTTCATTTTACGTTACTGTTCTTGTTCGTTGATCTTGTTGAGCAACCATGCCCTCGCCCGCTGGAAATAAACCCGGATGGTGTTTTCGTTGCGTCCCAGCTCCTCGGCTATTTCCTTGAAACTGTATTCCTCCATAATGCGCAAGTTGAAAATCATCCTCCAGTCTTCCGGCATCTCCTGCACGAGGGCAAGTACCTGCTGCGCCTCCAATTTCGTCAGAATGTCCCCTCCCGTGGAGGCGGACGTCTGCATGTTTTGGGCTTCGGTGATCTCGTCGTGCAAGAGGAATTTCTTGTGTGCACGGAAGGTGTTGATGGCGGTTTTGACCATGATTCCTCGTATCCAGACGGGCAAAGAACTCTCGTGACGAAAGGTGGACAGACTGCTGAATACGCTTGCAAATCCCTCAATCATAATGTCTTCCGCTTCCTCCTTAGTGGGGGCATACCGACAGCACACCCCTAACATGGCGGGAGCAAAAAGTTCATACAATCGATATTGGGCTTTCCGGTCTTGTTGCAGGCAACCGTCAATCAGCTTCTCTATGTCCTGTATGTGTTTCGCCACAATGGTATGTCGTAAGGAAAGGCCAGAATGTTACAGGAGAACGTTTTTATTTGAGGGATTTCACGATGCTTTCCACTTCGCGGAGATAATCCCGCTTCTCCTCTTGTGGGGCATAGACGAACCCGTCGATGGTGATGCAGGATTCTTGATCGGGAGTGAGCATGGTGAAACTGTAGAAAGGCCCGCCCATTTTGTCGCCCACGGATGCCCACAGGCCTCGCAGCTCGATGCCGTCGTGATAGTGGATCTTGTATTCCTGTGACAGCGGAAGCCCTTCCAAGTCGGCCACGATGGGGTAGGCCCCTTGCACGGCTCCTTGGATGTACGCCTTGGTGATGCGGTTACGCTCTTCCACCACCTTTTTGGCGGTGAGCGGATAGGCTTCAGACTTGTAGATCATGATAAAACGGTCGTTCTTGGGGGTGCGGTACAGCAACCAGAGGAAGTCGGGCTCTTCCCGTCCCACTATATAGCTTTCCGGAATTGTCAGGGAGATGCCGAATTTCTCCTTTATCTTCTTTTCCAAAGTGGGATTGTTGAGGTTGCGGTGCGCGTTCTGCAGTCGCGCGATGTCGTTGTCGTACATGGCTTGGATGATTTCATCCTTGTGCTGCAGGAACAGGGCCAGACAGGAGTCCTGGTTGTTGCCCTGTCGGCAGCGCATGGGGAAGCTATGATTCCACCGGCGTCAGCGCCAAGGCGATTGCCGCTGCCGCCACTTATCCGGTGCTGACGAGTGCGACGGCTTCCGCTGGGCAGATCACCGTCAAATGGAACGCTTTCCCCGGTGCTTCCAAGTACGCCGTCTACCGCAAAGCTGCGGGGGAAAGCAGTTGGACGCGGCTCACCAACACCGTCACCGGTACCTCCTACACCGATAAGAGCGCCGATCTCAAAGCCGGCACCACTTACTATTACACCGT
>JAIKYR010000086.1 GCA_024682995.1 Bacteroidales bacterium
ACCATGACCGGCAACCTCGGCGACGTGATGAAGGAGTCGGCCACCATCGCCTACGAGTTCCTCAAGGCCCATGCCCGCGAGTTCCGCATCGACCCAGCCGTTTTCGAACGGCTGAAGGTTCACGTGCACGTGCCCGAAGGTGCCACCCCGAAGGATGGGCCCTCCGCCGGCATCACCATCCTCACCGCCCTCATCTCCGCCTTCACCGGCAAGACGCTCCGCGACAAGATTGCCATGACCGGCGAGATCACCCTGCGGGGCAAGCTGTTGCCCGTGGGCGGCATCAAGGAGAAAATCCTCGCTGCCAAGCGCAGCGGCATCTACGACATTGTCATGTCGGAAGAGAACCGCAAGGACATCGACGACATCAAGGAGAACTTCATCGAGGGAATGCGTTTCCACTTCTTCTCTTCCATGAAGGATGCCGTAGCATATAACTTTGGAAAATAAACAATTATGGAAGACAATTTCCAATCGGCATTGACGGAGCGGGCCGGCATTGAGCAGCCCGAACAGGTGAACCCGCATCTGGTGCGGCGGAAACGGCGCGTGCTGTCGGTGGACGACTATGTGGAGGGCATCCTCCGCGGCGAACGCGTCATCCTCAGCCAAGCCATCACCATGATCGAGAGCGCCAACCCCGACCATCTTGCCATGGCGCAGGCCATCATTGAACGGTGTCTCCCCCACTCTGGCCATTCCTTGCGCATCGGCATCACGGGCGTGCCGGGCGTGGGCAAGAGCACCTTCATCGAATCCTTCGGCAAGATGCTCACCGGCATGGGCCACAAACTGGCCGTGCTGGCCATCGACCCCTCCAGCGAGCGAACCAAAGGCAGCATCCTCGGCGACAAAACCCGCATGGAAGCCCTATCTGTGGACCCTGACGCTTTTATCCGCCCTTCACCGTCGGGCAGCACCTTGGGCGGCGTGGCTCGCAAAACCCGCGAGACCATCATCTTATGCGAAGCCGCCGGTTTTGATGTCATCCTGGTGGAGACCGTAGGTGTGGGCCAGTCGGAAACGGTGGTCAAATCCATGGTGGACTTCTTCCTGTTGCTCATGCTGGCGGGTGCCGGCGACGAGCTGCAAGGCATCAAACGCGGCATCATGGAGATGGCCGACGGCCTCATCATCAACAAAGCCGACGGCGACAACAAGGCCAAGGCTGTGGGTGCGCAGGCCCAGTACCGCGCAGCGCTGAAATTGTTCCCCAAAAACGAAAGCCAATGGGATGTTCCCGTGGAGGTATGCTCCGCCCTTGAAGGCTTTGCCATCGACAAGGTGTGGAACATGATCCAGCAATACGAAGCGCTGACCAAGCAGAACGGCTATTTCGAGAAAAACCGTACCGAGCAGAATGTCAACATCTTCTACAATTGGATCAATTTCACCTTGCAGAACGACTTCTACACCGATGCCAACAAGGCGCGTGAAATTGAGCGTCTGCTGCCTCTCATCCGCGAAAAGCGCATCTCACCCTATATGGCCGCCGCACAGGTAATCCGGGGGTGAACGCAGAATCTTTTCTGACAAGCAAAATAAAAAAACACTGCAGGATTTGCAGTGTTTTTTCTCGTTTGCCCGCACAACCGGATTCGGTTACGCAGGATGATCTTTGTACGACTGGATTAAAGCGTACTCTTGCACTCAACACCGGTTTTCGGATCTTCAGAAGCGAGCACCGTGTAGTCAGCACATTTTTTACCATTGTCAAGCTCCATCGTGTTGGTGGTAACCACAACACCAGCAGCATAGGTTTTGCATTCGCATTTCTTGTTGCAAGAGGTGGATAGAGCAGCAATCATTAATCCAGCTGCGCAGATGCATAATACTTTCTTCATTTTTTTAAAATTTTAATGGGTTAGTAAATGTCATTTTTTACGCCGCAAAAGTATAAAAAAAAAAATTATCTTTGCCTGTTAAAATATCTTTTTTTTTATGCATCTGAATAAAAACATTTTACTGACGCTGTGCATCGCAATGCTCGCGGTGACGACGGCCTTTTCACAGTCTCTGATGTGGAAGGTGAGCGGCAAGTCGCTCAAGAATCCCTCCTACCTGTACGGCACCATCCACATCCAGGACCAGCGGGTGTTCGACTTCGACAGCACCGTATATCGGGCATTTGCCTCCTGTGAGGCCTTTGCCATGGAGGTGCTGATGGACGAACTGGACATGAAACAAGTACAGGAGAGCATGTATCTGCCTAAAGGAAAAACACTTTCGGGCATACTGCCGAAAGAGGACTTCGCCCGTTTGGACAGCTTCTGCAAAGCCCGCATCGGGACGAGTGTGATTTTCCTGAACACGATGAAGCCTGTGTTCTTGAGCAGCGCCCTGGAGCAGGCCGCTATGCCTACCGACCAGGAGACGGCATTGGATCTCTACTTCCTGCAACAGGCCCGCAGTCAGGGGAAACTCTGTTTTGGGGTGGAGAACTATGCCGATCAGATAAAGGCACTGGATGCCCTGCCGCTGGACCAGCAAATCGACATGCTGATGAAGGTGGTGGACGAGCCCGCAGACGAGAGTGAGAAGATGTACGACTCGCTGCTACAGGCCTACCTCGCTTTCGATTTTGATGAAATGATGCGCTTCTTCGCCGACACGTCGCTGCCTGGCGAGTTCAGCACCATGCTGCTCGACAAGCGTAATATGGTTATGTTGAAGAAGTTTGTATCCCTGTCCAAGGCACACACGCTGTTCTGTGCCGTTGGAGCCGCGCACCTGGGCGGTGACAAGGGCCTGATAGCCATGTTGCGGAAAAAAGGCTATTCGGTGGAACCGGTGATTTTTGAATGGAAAAAGAAAAAATGATTTAAAAAAAAAATCAGCTTATTTTCCAAAAAAAAGTTATTTTTGTACCCTTACAAATCATATGAACATATGTTCTATTTTGACAACACTTCAAGCAATATGACACTAACGGCCGTATCCTGGACGAATGAAGGACACTCCTTACGCTGCGTAAAAACAACTGATTTTCCCTCTTCTGCAAAACATATACAACTATAGCAAACACATTTTTATCCATTAAAATCCAATCATATGAAAAAACATTTCCCTTTGTTGCTTCTGGTAGCAGTCCTGCTGTCGTCATGCTCCGCCATATACACCTATCGCGAGTCCACGGCACGCTATGTGGAACCCATGCGGGCCGGATTTGTCACCCCGGTAGTGGCCGACATGAAAATCAGCCCCACCAAGATTTCCTATACAGCTAAATTTGAGAACAATCTCAGCAAAAGAGATGTGATCTCCATCATGGACGATGTAAACAATAACCGCGATGCCGGCATTGTGCTCACGTGGAAGAAGAACACCCTGGCTGCCGCCTTGAAGCTGCACCAGGCTGACGACATCGTAACACCCACGTTCGAAATCACGCCCAGCGAGGACCTGAAATACATCGAAGTGACCGTGACGGGCTATCCCGCCAACTACATCAACTACCGCAAGGCCACCCAGGAGGATGTCAACCTCATCGTGCCGTTCCTCGACGACAACAAGAACCTGAAAACCGACGGTGTATTGATTATTAAGAAAAACAATTAATAATTAAATACGTGATTATGAAACGATTTTTCTGTTTGCTAATTATAGTCGCCCTGGCGGCTGGCTCGTACGCCCAGGTGGGCGTATATCGCAGCGCCGGCGCGGGTGCCATCAAAAAGGAAAAGAAACCGCATTGGACCCAGCCGGTGAAGATCGGCTGGCAGAACACGCTCCTCCTCAATTATGAATTCACCTTCTGCCCGGGCATCCATTGGAACACCGGCTACCGCATCAACAAGTTGCTGCTTGTGGGCGCCGGACTGGGCTACAATTATGATTACGTCACCTTGGACGAAGGAGAAAGCGTCACCACCCAATGGAACGGAAATTCAGATTGGTTCACCATTCAGAATCTTCCCGCCCACCGTTTCCCCTTGTATGCGCAATTAGCCTTTTACATCATCGGGGAACGCAAAGTCAACCCCTATATCGGCATATCACAAGGTGTGGATATTACCTATTACAAACACAACCCCAAATCGGACAAGATGATAGGCGTGGGCTCGCACACACGCCTTGACCTGGGTGCGAACTTCCGCTTGCCGAAATCCGGCCACAGCGTGCTGGCCACTTTTGAGTTTGGCCTTTCCCCTGTGGGAAGAAGATACA
>JAIKYR010000100.1 GCA_024682995.1 Bacteroidales bacterium
CACAATGTCGGTGTTGCGGTCGTAGAGGGCGCGCTCGTACTGCACGGGGCGGCTGCTGTCCTTGGCCTTCAGCCAGTCGTAGGCGGCCTCATAGCAGACGCCGTTGCCCGACTCATTGCCCAGCGACCAGACGATGATGCAAGGGTGGTTCTTGTCGCGCTCGTACATATTGCGGACACGCGCCACCGTAGCCTCCTTGAAGTCAGCACGTTTCGCCAACGACTTCTCCCCATAGCCCTGGGCGTGTGACTCGGCATTGGCCTCGTCGATGACGTAAAGACCGTAGTAGTCGCACAGATTGTAAAATTCGGGGTCGTTGGGGTAATGACTGGTGCGTACCGTGTTGATATTGTTGGCCTTCATCAACAGAATGTCCTGCTCCATACGCTCTTTGGAGACCACGTGGCCCGTCTTAGGGTCGTGCTCGTGGCGGTTCACTCCGCGGATGGTCACCGGCACCCCGTTCACCTTCAAAAGACCGTCTTCTATGCGGATATTGCGGAAACCAACATAAATTGCCGCATCATCAATGGTATTTCCCTTGTCGTCTTCCAAGGTTAACCAAAGGGAATACAAATGGGGGTGTTCGGCATTCCATGATTTAACATCTGGGACAAACATTCGAAAATGAAGGGTTTGTTTGCATGAATTTTGGAATTGGATTTCCGTGGATTTCCGTAGGGGCGAATAATTATTAGTCCCTAAATTTTCAAGTTTTTCCATTTCCACGGATACATGGAATGTGTTGTTATAGGAGAAATTTTCCAGATTCTCCACAGTCACCTCTACATCCAAAATCCCGTTTTTGTATGTGGAATCCAAATCCGCCACCACCTTGTAATCCAAAATGTGCGTTTTGGGTTGGACGTAAAGGGTGATGTCGCGCTCGATGCCGCTCAGCCGCCAGAAATCCTGGCACTCGAAGTAGGAACCGTCACTCCATTTGAAGACCTGCAGGGCGATGAGGTTAGCTTTCCCGAAGTGCACAAACTCAGTGATGTCGAATTCAGAATTGGTCTTGGCGTCCTCGCTGTAGCCTGCAAACTGGCCGTTCACCCAAAGATAGAAACAGGACTTCGCGCCACCTACATTAAGAATAACCTGCAGTGGTTCGTCATAATCGTCGGCTATATATACCCATCTTCTATAGCTACCTACGGCATTCCCTTTCACGGGCACCTTCGGTAATTGGCTGTTGTCAAAGTCGTTGGTGGTGTTCACATAGACAGGCACGCCGAAGCCATTTAGTTCCCAGTTGCCCGGCACGGGAATTTTTTTCCAATCACTGTCATCGAAGTCTGTACGGAAGAAGTCCTTCGGGCGCTCATCGGCGTTAGGTGCATAATGGAACTTCCACAAGGGAGAGACCCCCCAGTCAATGTAATCGATAAAATTTGAGCTCCTGTTATTTTCTGGGATGTTCGCCCTCGGGTAGAGTTTGTTCACCTCGAACACGGCGGGGTCCTGCCACTCGGTGAAGGTCTGCGCGGTGGCGGAGAGGCAGAGGCTATATATAATTAAATGAAGCAGGATCTTTTTCATTGTGAAATTTTGTGGGCAAAGATACATTTATTGTTGTTTCATCCGTGCGAAAATTTTGAGTATCTTTGCAGTTTGAATTTTTGTTCGGCTGAATTTAATAGAATATGTCAAGAAACGAGAAAGAATTGGACGGCGTGACGCTTTTGGGCAACCAGAACACGCACTACAGTTACGACTACACACCGGATGTTTTGGAGACTTTCGAGAACAAACATCCCGAAAACGAGTATATTGTGACCCTGGACTGTCCCGAGTTCACGTCGCTGTGCCCCAAGACCGGGCAGCCCGACTTCGGGCACATCATCATCAACTACATCCCCCGCGTGCGCATGGTGGAGAGCAAGAGCCTCAAACTCTACCTTTTCAGCTTCCGCAACCACGGCGATTTCCATGAGGATTGTGTCAACATCATCATGAAAGACCTGGTGAAACTGATGGATCCCAGATACTTGGAGGTCATCGGGCTGTTCAACCCGCGTGGCGGCATCTCCATCAAGCCGTTTGCCAATTATGGTGACGCGGAACATCAGGATATGGTGCGGCAACGCATGTTGGCCAATTTCCATCAAAAATAGGGTGTTATGGAGAAGGATTCCGTCATTGTCATCTCCGGCGGCATGGACTCCACCACCATGCTGTACGAATATCGCGAACGGATTGCACTGGCCGTCACCTTTGATTACGGCTCCACGCAAAATGCCCGCGAACGCGAGTTTGCCATCCTGCACTGCAAGCGCTTGGGTATTCCGCATCTCATTATCCCATTGGAATTTATGCACCGATATTTCAAGAGTGCCCTGCTGATGACCCCCGACGACATTCCCGAAGGCAACTATGACGACGAGAACATGAAATCGACGGTGGTGCCGTTCCGCAACGGCATCATGCTGGCTATCGCCTGCGGTCTGGCGGAGAGCAACGGCCTCACACGCGTGATGATCGCCAACCACGCCGGCGACCATGCCATCTATCCCGACTGCCGGCCCGGATTCGTGCGGGCAATGTCGGACGCGATGTACGCCGGAACCTATGAGCATGTGGAGGTGTTTGCCCCATATACGGGATTGAGCAAGGCGGACATTGCCCGCCGCGGCGCACAACTCGGCCTCGACTACAGCGAAACCTACTCCTGCTACAAAGGCGGCGAGAAGCATTGCGGCAAATGCGGCACCTGCCGCGAACGCATCGAGGCCCTCCGCGACGCCGGCATCAACGACACGACAGAATACGCGTGATGCATGCCGTGGGCGATTGATTATTAACTTCAGGAGTAAAGAACTAAGTAGTTAAGAAGTTAAGGAACTAAGAAACTATGAGATTTGAGATCGACTTCGATTTTTGATTGTTAATTATAAATTGTAAATTGTAAATTATAATGTATTACGTACGCAAAACCTTAGAAATTTCTTCCTGTCACCAGCTGTATCTCGATTATGAGAGCAAGTGTGAGAACCTGCATGGGCACAACTGGAAAATCAATGTGTATTGCCGCTCCGAAAAGTTGGACAGCAACGGCATGGTGTGTGATTTCACCGAAATCAAACGGCTGATACACGGCAGGATTGACCATCGGAATCTCAACGAGGTGCTGGATTTCAACCCCACAGCGGAAAATCTGGCCCGCTGGATTGTGGACACCGTGCCACAATGCTACCGGGCGGATGTGTGGGAGTCGCGCGACAACAAAGCCTCCTACATTGCCGACAACGCACCTCAAAATTTCGAATAGATGTACCGGATAAATGAGATTTTCTACTCCTTGCAAGGCGAGGGCTTCCACACTGGCACGCCTGCTGTGTTCGTGCGCTTCAGCGGATGCAACCTGCACTGCGTTTTTTGCGACACACAGCATCAAGAAGGGCGGATGATGTCGTTGCCGGAAATTGTCGGCGAAGTGAACGGCTATCCGAACGCACAGATGGTCGTGCTCACCGGCGGCGAGCCGTCGCTGTTCGTGGACGATGCCTTCGTGCGCACACTCAAGGCGGAGACGGGTAGGGTGGTGGCCATCGAGACCAACGGCACGCGGGAGCTGCCGCCGTCGCTGGACTGGGTGACGCTCTCCCCGAAGTCGGCAATCGACGGCGGCAACAACGAGCCCTGCGTGCTCACCCGCTGCGACGAGCTGAAAGTGGTCTATTGTGGACAGAACCTGCAGGAGTACAACGAGATACAGGCGAAGCATCGTTTTCTTCAACCCTGTTATGATGAGGATCCTGTCAAGTGCAGGACCAACAGGGATGCCTGCGTGCAGGCGGTGCTCACGAATCCCGGATGGCGATTGTCGCTGCAAATACACCGAGCATTGAATATCCGATAATTTTTTGGAAAAAAATCAGATGCTGCAATACTATTTATATAATGTAGGACGTTAGAATCGTTGTTGTTTTGGAATCATTACTTAAAACCATTAATATGAAAAAAACAATCGTACTTATGCTTTTCGTTACGGCCATGTCCCTTACAGGCATGGCGCAGGAGGAGCAGGACTGGCGGCAGATTTTTCCGCGCCATGAACTCAGCCTCGGAATCGGAGACCCGGCAATGGCCAATTTCCAGAAAGGATGGCTGTTTGACAAACTGATTTGGGACCGTTGGTATGATCAAGGGGACAATCTCAACGATTGGTTCAATCCTATTCGCTACCATAGCGACTACATCGCCACCTGCCCGATCAGTTTGGGATACATGTTCCGCCTGCGAAAATTCCTCTGGTTAGGTGCATCCGTCTCCTACATGGGAACCTTTGGCAAGGTGTTTGATGCGCGCGACAACAGCTTCATCTGCAACCATACCGAGACGCAGGTCGCCTTCCTGCCCTCCATCCGTTTCTCTTATCTGAACAAGAAATATGTGACGCTCTATTCCGGCGTGTCAACCGGTTTCTTACTTAATTTCGAAAAGGAGGACGGACCCGTGGATATCTATTTCCATCCCGCCTGGCAGTTCACATTATTCTGCATCTCCGCAGGTCACAAGTTCTACGGCTTCACGGAGATCGGATGCGGGTTCAAGGGCTTCATCCACGCGGGCATCGGATACCGCTTCAATGCAAAGAACGAGTAAAACCTTTAAACATCTTGGATTATGAAAAAGATATTTTCTATAATGATAATCAGCCTGTTGGCGATATGTTCGTTCGTGGGCTGCACGGTGGAAAAATCCGACTATACCAAAAACAACCCGATGAAACAAGCCTACAGCATTTTCCAATACTGGCAGTACGGCTTGTGCAACACACAGATGCGCTTCGCCAATGTGGTGTTCAATTTCAACACATGGCTTTCCGCCGACGAGGGTGCGAAAGACTCCCTCGCCCAGAAATATTTCAAGGATATCACCATCCGTGAAAACGGCGGCGGATCCTGGTCGCTGCTCTCCAAAGGCGTCGAGAAATGTGTCATTGAGACCAATAATCAGAATTTAAGCGATGTGGGTGCCCAGTGGACGGTTACGGAGAAGGAGGTTTTGGTGAACTATATTCCGAATAGCGGTAATCATGGATTTAATAGCATGTACAACTTCACTTCTAACGCCACAACAGCTACGGTCAAATGCCTGCAACAGGGCTCCTGGTTTGTGAATGTCAATTTTAATCCGGCGGTGGATTCTCTCATACTGGGTGGACCTAAGCCCCATTTGTCGGTTGTATATGCCACACCGGACTACTCTGTCATTCGCGACCTTCGCGACGGAAACTTTATTATGACAGGAGACGGTTTTTTCACATTTGCCTCAATGCCACCATATTATAGCGATGAGAATCAGGAAGTTGTCGGACTCTATTTCCAAATAGAAGAACCTTTGTTCTGCAACGGGAAAGACACCTGGAACGCGGGTGTGTCAAACATCTCAGTGGTAAAGGGATCTTATGATACCGCATCCCCTGAGGAAGTGACAGTAAAGGCGGAATTCCTGCAAAAGGAGAAGCCTACGGTAAAGCTTTATGCCTATGATCGTTGGGCCATTTGTACATACAACACCTCGAATATTCAAATGGATTTATCCGAATAAGAAGATTCCTTTGGGAATAAATTTTGCGGCTTGTGTTGCGAAGGTGCAGCATTAGCCGCATTTTTTTGTATTTTTGCGGCTGAAAAAATGATGTCCGACAATCTCTTCCTGTTACTTTGCTTTGTTGCCGCACTTCTTCTGCCGCGCATTCCTGTTGTCGGCAAATTCTTCAACATCATCAACACGGCGCTCCACGAGTTGGGCCATGCTATAGTAGCGCTTTGCACCGGAGGACAGGTCAATAAAATAGAGCTTTTCAAAGACACATCCGGCACGACGACCACCCGTACCGACGGGCGTTTTTCCGCCGTGCTGACCTCGTTAGCCGGTTACCCGTTTGCGGCGTCGGTGGCCTGGCTCTCCTTTTACCTGATTGAACAGGGTGCCGCCCAAGGGTTGGTCGTGGGCCTGTCGGTCCTTTTTTTCATCATGTTGCTGTTTTGGATCCGAAATCCCTATGGTGTGTTGTGGGTGTTCCTGTTTTGCGGAGTGAACGTATGCCTGTTTTATTTCGGCGGCGAAAAATATGTGCCGTATGCAGCCCTCTTTTACGCGATGATGATTTTAGTGGAGTCGGTAACCTCCTCGCTGGTGCTGCTGGTGCTCGCCGTCCGGGACCCGCAAAAGGCCGGTGATGCCGCCAATTTGGCCAAGTTCACCCACCTGCCGGCATTCGTCTGGGGACTGCTGTTTGCCGCCTATACGGGATGGGTGGTTTATAAGGTGGTGGAGATGCTCTTCTTATAATCTTTTTTTTGTATCTTTGCCCGCCTTTTAGGTTTCGAATTTTAATGTTAACATTTAAAAAATAAGATTATGGAAAAAGCTCAAATGAGAGAAGTTATCGCCAAGCGAGTGGCTAAGGAACTCAAGGATGGCGATGTTGTCAACCTGGGTATTGGTCTTCCGACGATGGTACCCAACTATTTGCCGAAAGATGTGCATGTGATTCTCCAGACTGAGAATGGCATGATTGGCATGGGCCCCACTCCCGAGGAAGGCAAGGAGGATGACAACCTGATCAACTCCGGCGGCGGTTATATCACCGCACAGCCCGGTGCCGTCTCTTTCAGTTCCGCTGATTCCTTCGCCCTGATCCGCGGCGGCCATGTGGATGCCACGGTGCTGGGTGCCATGCAGGTGGACGAGCACGGCGACATCGCCAACTGGATGATCCCCGGCAAGCTCACCCCGGGTATGGGTGGTGCCATGGACCTCCTGGTGGGTGCCAAGACGGTTATCGTCGCTATGGAACACACCCAGAAGGGCAATCCGAAAATCCTCCACAAATGTAACCTGCCCCTCACCGCTATGGCAGCCGTCAATATGATTGTGACCGAGATGGGCGTCATGGTGGTTACCGACAAGGGACTGGTGCTCACGGAGTTGCATCCCGAGTTTACCGTTGAGGACGTGAAGGCTGCCACGGAAGCCGACTTCACCGTATCCCCGGACCTCAAACCCATGCAGCTGGACTAAGGCGAAAGCATGAAGTGTAAAAGCATTAAAGTATACAAGTGTGAGAGTAAAATCTTGATTTATAACATTTTTTTCACTACAAGCCTTATTACTTTGTTACTTTATTTCTTTCCCACTTTCCCCCACCAATTATAGTATAATATCAATTTTAACAACAAATATTGAACAATGGATTTTAGCTTAAACAAAAGAGAAGAACTTTTTCTGCAAATGATTCGCAAGTTCGCTGCTGAAGAGGTGCAGCCTCTTGCCGCCGATGTGGACGATCAGGAACGCTTCCCGGTGGAAACGGTTGAGAAGATGGCCAAGATCGGCATTATGGGCATCCCTATTCCCGTACAATACGGCGGTCAGGGCGCCACGAATCAGATGTATATTATGGCAGTGGAGGAACTGTCCAAAGTGTGTGCCACCACGGGTGTGATTGTGAGTGCGCACACGTCGCTCTGTATGAATCCGATTCTGGAATTCGGTACCGAGGAACAGAAAATGAAATATCTGCCTAAGCTGGCTTCTGGCGAATGGATCGGTGCTTTCGGTCTGACCGAGCCCAATGCCGGCACGGATGCCGCCATGCAGCAGACCACAGCCGTATTGGACGGCGACGAATGGGTGCTCAACGGCAGCAAGATATTCATTACCAACGCGGGTTACGCTCATGTGTATGTGATTATGGCCATGACCGACAAGTCGCTCGGCACGAAGGGCATCTCCGCCTTCATCGTGGAAAAGGGCACCCCTGGTTTCTCCATCGGCAAGAAGGAGAAGAAGATGGGTATCCGCGGATCCGCCACCTGCGAGCTGATTTTCGAAAACTGCCGCATCCCGAAGGAGAACCTCCTTGGAGAGCTCGGCAAGGGCTTTAAGATCGCCATGATGACGTTGGACGGCGGCCGTATCGGTATCGCTTCCCAGGCACTCGGCATCGCCCAAGGAGCTCTGGACGCCACGGTGAAATACACGAAGGAGAGAAAACAGTTCGGCAAGACGCTGGCCCAGTTCCAGAACACACAGTTCCAGATGGCCAACTTGGAGACCAAGGTGCAGGCTGCGCGCCTGCTGGTCCGTCAGGCCGCCTGGAAGAAGGATATGCACCTCCCGTATTCCGTGGATGCTGCCATGGCCAAGCTGTATTGCGCCGAAACGGCAATGGAGACCACGACCAAGTGCGTGCAGTTCCACGGCGGTTACGGCTATACCCGTGAGTATGAGATCGAACGCATGATGCGTGATGCCAAAATCACGGAGATCTACGAAGGCACTTCCGAAGTCCAACGCATGGTCATCGCCGGCAAATTATTCAAATAAACCAATTGATTGTTGGTAGAGACGCAATGCATTGCGTCTTTAGCATAAAAAACAAATATCGACAGAACAATGAATATTATAGTAACGATAAAACAGGTTCCGAATACCAATGTTATTAAAATTAATCCGGTGACCGGCACATTGATTCGCGATGGTGTTCCCTCCATTTTGAATCCGGATGATGCCTCCGCTCTGGAAATGGCCTTGCAGTTGAAGGACAAGTTCGGTGCGCATGTCACTGTAATCACGATGGGTCCGCCACAGGCCGATGCCATCTGCCGTGAGGCTTTCGCCATGGGTGCCGACCGTGCCATCCTGCTCTCCGACCGCAAGTTCGCGGGTGCAGACACGCTGGCCACCTCGTATGCGCTCTCTGGCGCCATCAAGACCCTCGATTATGATCTCATCCTCGCCGGCCGCCAGGCCATTGACGGCGACACGGCCCAGACGCCGGTCTCCCTGGCCCAGCATCTCGACCTTCCGCAGGTGACCTACGCCACCAACCTCGATTATGACGGCCAGAAACTCTGCACCGTCACCAAGGAGACGGAAGAGGGCTACCAGATTTTGGAAGTGGAAACGCCATGCGTGCTCACGGTTCTCTCATCCGCTATCAAACCCCGCTACATGACCGTGAAGGGTATCATGGAAGCTTACGACAAGGAGGTGGAAGTGTGGGGCGCCGACAAGCTGGACGTTGACCCTGACCGCCTCGGCCTTTCCGGCTCGCCTACGCGTGTGAAGAAATCCTTCACCAAACCGCAGAAACAACCGGGCGAGGTCTTTGAAGTTGACCCCGAAGAGGCTGTGGAAATCATCGTTAAGAAACTGAAAGAAAAACATATTATTTAACCGAGAATTTAGAGACAATGGAAAAATCAGACTATAAGAATATTCATGTTTTTGTGGAACAACGCGACGGCGTTATCCAATCCGTGGCCTTGGAATTGCTCGGTAAGGCACACGAGCTGTCCGCCGACCTGCATGAGAAGGTCGTGGCCGTTTTGGCCGGCTACCAGATCAAGGACCAGGCACAGATGCTGATCGAATACGGTGCCGACGAGGTTATCTGTATGGATGCCCCTGAACTGAAGGACTATCTGACGGAACAATACACGCAGGCCATCTACCAACTGGTGATGGAGTACAAGCCCAGCATCATGCTCATTGGTGCCTCCACCATTGGACGTGACCTGGCTCCGCGTCTGGCGTGCCGCCTCAATACGGGCCTTACCGCCGACTGTACGAAGCTTGAAATTACGGAAGACATGCAGCTAGCTTCCACGCGTCCCGCTTTCGGCGGCAACCTGATGGCTACCATCCTCAATACAGAACATCGTCCGCAGATGTCCACCGTGCGTCCCGGAGTGATGCAGAAGATGGCCCGCGACAACAGCCGCAAGGGCGACATCATCGACTTCAAGCCCACATTCGACGAGAGCAAGTTCAAAGTGCGTCTGGTGAAGAATGTGAAGGAAGACAAGGGTGTTGTGGATATCACCGATGCCAAGATCCTCATCTCCGGCGGTCGTGGCGTGGGCAACAAAGCCGGTTTCGACAAGCTGCAGGCCTTGGCCGACGTGCTGCCCGGCGCGGAAGTCTCCTCTTCCCGTGCCATGGTAGATGCCGGCATCATTGACCATTGCCGTCAGGTGGGACAAACGGGCAAGACAGTTCGTCCGAACCTCTATATGGCATGCGGTATCAGCGGCGCTATCCAGCACCTGGCCGGTATGGAAGAGTCCGACCTGATCATCGCCATCAACAAGGATAAGTTCGCACCGATCTTCGGCGTGGCCGACCTCGGCATCGTCTGTGATCTCAACAAGGTAGTTCCTCTGCTTACCACACGCCTGGCCAAGGAAATCGAAAAATAATGATTGACATCCGCCATGTCGAGAAGCGTTTTGGGGACCTTCATGTGCTGAAGGACATCACGCTGACCATTGAGAAGTCCAAGGTTATAACGATTGTCGGCCCCTCCGGGGCCGGCAAGTCAACCTTGCTGCATCTTATCGGCACCCTCGACCGTGCCGACAGCGGCGAGATCCTCCTCAACGGCGTGAATGTGACCACCCTCACCGACAATCAGTTGTCGGAATTCCGCAACCGTCACATCGGCTTCGTGTTCCAGTTTCATCAGTTGCTCCCCGAATTCACAGCGGTGGAGAATGTGGCCCTGCCTGCCATGATTGCGGGACAATCCCGAAAGGAAGCCCTGCTTCATGCGACGGAACTGCTGGATTTCCTGAAACTGTCGGACAGGGTAGGGCACAAGCCTAACGAGCTCTCCGGCGGCGAACAGCAACGCGTGGCAGTAGCTAGGGCTCTGATGAACAATCCCGAGCTTATCCTCGCTGATGAACCGTCCGGCAACCTGGACACCGAGAACGCAAAAAAACTCCACCAGCTCTTCTTCGACCTGCGTGACCAATTTCACCAAACATTTGTCATAGTCACCCATAATGTGGAACTGGCCGCTCTGTCCGACAGAACCATTGTCCTGCAGGACGGCAAAGTTATGATGTAGTCATTATGAAAAGAAACACACTATTCGTCATTTTATGCTGCTGTATCGTCGCTTTCAGCGGTTGCAGTATCCTACAATTCTCCAATCTGCTGAATTGCAAATTCGCCATGGCGGGCGTGCGCAACGTGACGTGGGCGGGTATCAATTTCAGCAATATCAGCAGTCCGAGCGACCTGTCCCTCACCAACCTCACCAAGGCGTTGGATGCCATCAAGCGGATGGACTTCACTATCACCTGCGATGTGAATGTGAAAACGGAAAACCCCACCAACCGTATGGCGCGGCTGATCGGCTACGACTACGAACTCTTCTTGGACAACAAAACCAATCCCATCGCCACGGGAAGCAGTCGCGACAAGGAGTACATCATCCCGGCTAATAGCACGATGGACATTCCCATTCCGGTAAAGATGGACCTTGTGTCTGTTGTGAAAAACAAGGAGGTCGGGAGCATCATAAAATGTATCAAGGACATCCAGGGCAAAGGCAATGGCACATCTTCGGATGTTACGGTGAAGTTCACCCCCTACCTCAGTATGGGGCGGGCTCCCGTCCGATTGTCGCCTCTGACACTTACAAAGACATTCCAGTCATCCGAAAAAATGTCTAAAAAAGAGCGGAAAGATCTGGAAAAATCATCTGATTCAGTCAAATCAAAACGTTAACACTAGAAACCTTTTAAATCAAAAATTCATGATCCAAAGAATTCAATCCATATTCCTGCTTGTCGCGGCGGTAATTCCCATTGTCATGCTGTTTACCCCTATCGGATATGTGAACACCCCCGATGTGCAGTATGTCTATAACAGCCTTACGCTCAAGATGAATGTGCCGGAGGGCCATGCCGTTCTCCGTCTCTATTATGTGGGCTTCTGTCTGCTGCTCTGTTCCGTGCTCTCGCTGATCGCGCTGTTCACCTTCAAGAACCGCGTGCGTCAGACACAGATTGTCTCCATCTGCATGATTGTCTATCTGGTCACGCTGATGCTGATGCTGTGGGTATGCCCGGACGTGGTCTTCAAGAAGTTCTTCACCCTTAAAGAGACTACATTTGACTTCCAGTTCGCGAACAAGGCCCTTCTGCTAATCCTTGTGTGCGTGGAGGCGGCGTGTCTATTCCTGGCCAACAAGTTCATCAAAAAGGATGAAGCGTTGGTGCGTGCCGCCGACCGTTTGCGCTAAACGGAACAGGCAAGTCCAAGTCAGTGGATATCCTCCACTAAAGCCTGAATGTCCTCCTCCGTAGTGTCCCAGGAGGTGACGAAACGAACTTCGTGGGTGTTCTCATCCCAAACGTAGAAAAAATGTTTCCTGAGCAGTGCCTCGCATTGTTCAGGATTCATTTTTAAGAGCAGGGTGTTGGCTTGTGTGGGTTGTGTGAACTCGAAGCCCAAATTCTCGAGTTTTACTCTTAGTATATGTGCCATTTTATTGGCGTGTAGGGCATTTTGCAAATAAAGACCATCTTGGATGTAGGCCGAGAACTGGGCCGACACATAGCGCATCTTGGAATAAAGTTGTGCGGACTGTTTGCGCAGGTATTTGAGATTTTCGGCCAGTTCGGGGCGGAAGGCGATAACGGATTCGGCTATCATGCAGCCGTTCTTGGTGCCGCCGAAGCTGAGGATGTCGGCGCCGCAGTCCACGGTGATTTCACGCACACTCTTCCCGAGGGCCGCGGCGGCGTTGGCGAGCCGAGCCCCGTCGATGTGAAGGTACATTCCGTAACCATGAACAAAGTCGGCGAGGGTGCGGATCTCGTCAGGAGTGTATATGGTGCCCAGCTCCGTGCATTGGGAGATATAGACCATCTTAGGTTGCGAATGATGTTCGAAGCCGAAGCCGTGCAATAGCGGACGGATGAGTTCCGGGGTGAGCTTGCCGTCGGGGGTGTCCACCTCCTTGATAACGGCGCCGCTAAGCAGAGTGGGGGCCCCGCACTCATCCACGGCGATATGGGCGGTCCGGGCCGCAATGACGGCGTGCCACGGCTGGCAGCATGCGCGGATGGCGCACACGTTGGCCCCCGTGCCGTTGAACACAAAGTAAGGGTACGCATCGGGCCCGAAAACATCACATAGGTCGCGGATGGCTTTTTCGGTCCACGGATCATCGCCGTATGCCACAGCATGGTCGGCATTTGCACGAAGAATGGCATCCATCACCTGCGGATGCACGCCGGAATTATTATCACTTCCAAAGGATCTCATAGCAATCAGTATTTACGCCGCGAAAGTAGTATTTTTTACGACACCGGCAACGAAGTTCCATCATGAACCAATGAGATAAAAAAAAGAAGCCTGAAAGGAAAACCCCAGGCTTCTTAAAAAGTTCTTATATAATCGATACATTAGAATTTGTGCTCGACCTTAAAGTGCAGACGGTCCTGATGTGTTGCGATGAACTCCAAGAATTTCTCTTTGGTATTGAAATAGTTGGTGTTGTCATTATCGTATACGACCATAGTGCCGTTTTGCAGGATATTGATTTTAGGAATTGCACCAAAGATAACGGGACCGTCGGGCAGTTCGCTCTCGTTGTAGATGATGTCACCTTCAATTAAGGCCGTATAAGGAGCCTTGATATCAAATGAAGGTATTGACCATGGTGCACTGATATTGTTAAGCTCCACGGTTTTTCCGTTAACATCCACATATTTGATGTTGTAGTGGAAACATGGGGATATATGAACGGTTTCGCTGTTGAGTTTATACGAATCCAACATCTGGTACTGTACGGTAATTTTGTCATTGTTGTTGTTACCGTTGCCGCCACCATCGTTATTTTCATCGTGGTTGCAGGAAACGGCCATCAGGCCACCTAAGCAGATTGCTAACAATACTAAAAGATGTTTTTTCATTGTCATAATATTAAAAATGAGAAAAACAATTAATTTTTGAAAGTGTGGCTTTTGACTACTTCGTCTTGGTTGGTGTCGCGGTTGGTGCGGCACAGGTTGATCTTGATATTGTCAATGGGTTCCATATGTCCGGAGCTTTCAATTTGGGTTGTGCCCTTGACAAAAGCGTTTTCTGCGCGCTTGAGGACTTCAGACTTTTCACCATTGAAGATGAATGTGTTGCTGGATTCCGTATAACGGTCAGCGGATGCTTTCATCACTTCAGTCATGGTAGGGTTAATGAATGCTTCGAAGGAATTCCGATCAGCCTCGGTTTCGTTGCTGGGATCTAATTGGATGCTGAAAATCCAGTCGCCATCTTCGTGGACTCCACAGGAAGAGAAAAGGCCGGTAACGGATACCAAGCAGCAAATAATTACGATTGACAAATACTTTTTCATGAGATAATAATTTGATGAATAATTAAAAGTGATTTAGATAGATTTAGTAATGTGTTTTTACACTGCAAAGATACACTTTTTCAACATTATAAATACACTTTTTTGCTTTTTTATTCTGAGGGCACTTTTCTCAACACTCTTCCCGCGGACTCTATTTCATCATATCACGGCGGTTCTGACCAATATACAGGAAATAGAGAAACAAATCCGTGGAGACCAACACGGCATTGAAGACATAAAGCCAGATGACAATGTCGTTGCTGTACAATGATTTATGGATAATGCCGAAAATATAGCCAAGGATGATCAGGGACATAAACAGCGGACTTTTCCCAATCACCACTTTGGTTCTTAAAGATTTGGCAATGGACACGGGCCAACTGACCGCAAAACAGAGCAGGAACAGGACTTCCCAGATGCTGAAATTCGTCATAGTTTGTAGTTTGATGTGTTAATAAAAAAAATTCTTTCTTACAATATTGGGAATCAAGAATATCAAAATGCAAAAATACAAAAGTGATGATTAAAAACGAATGGTGTATAATGCTTTTTTTGTATCTTTGCGAACGTTTTTTTTCTTACCAAAATTTTTAATTATGTGGAGTATTATTCTTTATTTGCTTTTAGGCGCAGTGGCCGGCTGGTTGGCTGGTAACCTGATGCGCGGTGGCGGCTTCGGCCTCCTCTGGAACATTATCATCGGTATCATCGGTGGTTTTATCGGCGGCTGGCTGATGAGCCTTATCGGCATTCAGAAGGCAGGTCTTCTTTGGGAACTCATTGTCGCCGTGA
>JAIKYR010000146.1 GCA_024682995.1 Bacteroidales bacterium
AATGTATCGTTCAGATGCGTGTTGGTGGCATAGACACTCAGGTCAGGCTTGTTGAGGATTTCCTCCACCCCAGAAGTCGCCTCCCAGTCGGAGTTGACCTGCGCGGTCGGAGCGGGGATGGTGATTTCGCTGTTGCCGTCCTGATTGGCGGTGAAGGTGACCGGTGTTTCGGAACCGTAGGTGATGGTAAGGGTTCCGTTGTTCACTGTCGGAATGTCGCTGCGAATGGCGGCGGCGGTGTCTTTCAGCGCATCGGTAGTCGGGTAATAACCGAGGGTGTCGCCGAGATGTGCATAGATGGCTGTGATTGTGGGTGCCGTTGGACTGATGTCCGCCGCATAGTTGGCATATAAGGCCAACGGAATGGCCGTCACCTGCACCAGATCTTCTACCGTCCCGTCTCCCGGAATCGTAATGACGGTTTTTATCCAGGCATCTCGCCAGTCAATGGAGCTGAATCCGCTTGCTCCACCAATCTCCAATGACATCAAGCCATTGGCATTCGTCATTCCATCAAGGGTCTCCGTGTAGGTGCCTGATCCATACGTGATGGTCACCACTACGTTGACATTGGTGTTTACCACCAAACGGTTGTGGCTGTCTCTCACTACAGCCTGATAACTGAGTTTCTGAGCTGAAACAGTTGTTACTACTAATAGTAACGCTAAAATAGATAAAAAGAATTTTTTCATATGTTTTTTTACTCCTATTACAAAAGTTGGATTTTTATATTCTATAACTGTCTCTCAATCAATTATATCTAATTATTCATCTCATTGCCTTCGGAATCAAATATCTCGTCTTTCACACATCTTACGCTTATACCATTGTCAAGCAATAATGCATCTATGGACAAAAGGTCACATCCGGATGAGATAGCGTACACCAAGGCCTTATTGTGGTTTTCCCTAACAATACTCCAATAATAGGTGGAGCCCAGTATGTTCTCAAATCTGTTTCTGGCACCATTAAAGAAACCGGCAGGAAGGGAGTAAAAACCCTCTCCGCTGTCATAGCCGGGTATCAGCCAAAGTGTGTCGGCCATTATGTCGAAAGCGTTAATGCTGTTCAGGCTGAAAAGGTTGATGGAATCGGGAATGTGCCATCCCGGGGGACAAATACCTCTTACAAAATCGCTGTTGGAGTTGGTTGGCGGATCATTGTCGCTTCCTTGCGGCAAGTTGACTGCCGCATACCAGGTGTAGAGCCGGCCGTAGGTGGCCAAGTTGGCTGCCTCGTCAGAATGGCCGGGAGCATTGTATATCATGTTCGGCACCGAGCCCCCTGACACATAAGTGGTGGTTTCCAGGTTCCTCTTGGTCCAACAAAAACGCAAGGGCGGTTCGCCCAAATACAAGGAAGAATACTCGTTGCCGTCAGCATCCTTCACCAGTCCGCCGCAAAGGTTTACAAAATAATGCACAATACTGTCGCCACCATATTGTGTGGAAATCAACTCGTAAGTGTTGGGGCCACCATGCAAACGATGCCATGCGTATGCGGGTATCTGCAACACATCGGTGGCATAGTCTGTCATAATATCGGAGGAGTCCAAATACAGGATTTTATATATCTCATAAATGGGATACACATCCATCACGAGTGTGGTCAGACTGTCATAGTTGTAGGTGGCCAGCCAGTTATAATGGGCGGCATCAATAGCGGTGGAGTCATAATGGCCTATCGGGAAAACCTTGATAGTCTTTCCGTTAAAAGTCAAATCCTCTCCCTCATAACTCATAAAAAAGGAAGAAACATCTTGCACATGAGTGGGGCTAACCGCAAGAGAGTCGTTTTGAGGGCCCTGAAACACAAAATCCGTCCGTATCAGTTGGGCCTGCATCGGTCCCTGCGAAACACTATACGAAGGTGTTGACGGTTGTCTATAGAAAGGAACCCCATACGCATAACTCACGTTCCCCGCGGAGCCTTGAGCAGTACAAAATCCATGGGCAAAATCCTCACTATTCCGTATCTGCGCATGGGTTAGCATAGATCCCAACAGCAAGCACAAAAAAAGTAATGTTCGTTTCATATTATTTATCATCCTTATTTTCAACTTATTAATCATCTAAACGCACCCCAAAATGGGGGGTGCGTTCTCTACGGGAAAAAAAGCGCGAAAGTACAACTTTTTTCCTTCGTTTTCCCTTTAAAATACACACTTTTGTGTGTATTTTTAATAAAGTTTGTGGATGATTATTTTGGATTTTACCCGAATTGTCTGTCCTTCAATTCACTCTAGTGTCAAAGCCAACTTCTATGGTGATGCTTTTTTGAGTTCTCTTTTTCTTTTTTATCACCATATTTCGTGCCATTAAGCACAGTTCGGCATTAGTACAAAAAGTTATTATACGGGTAAATCTGGATGTGCAGTTTTTTTATTTCCTCGTACAGCATCTCCTTCATCTCGTTCACATTCTCCTTGGTTTTGGCGGAGATGAAAAAGGTCTTGGTGGTGGCTTTGGCCATCCAGGTGGCTTTCAGTTCTTCCAGGGTGATGTTCTCCTTGCCTTTTGGGGTCAGGTCCTCGGGGTCTTTCTCCACCCAGGTGTATTGGTCTATCTTGTTGAAAAGCAGGATGGAAGGCTTGCCGCCCGCCCCAATGTCGGCCAAGGTCTGGTTCACCACGGCGATCTGCTCCTCGAAATCGGGATGGCTGATGTCCACCACATGAATCAAGAGGTCGGTTTCGCGGATCTCATCCAGCGTGGACTTGAAGGATTCCACCAGTCCGTGCGGGAGCTTGCGGATGAAGCCCACTGTGTCGGAGAGCAGGAAGGGCAGGTTACCGAAGACGACCTTGCGCACGGTGGTGTCCAGGGTGGCGAAGAGCTTGTTCTCGGCGAACACGTCGGCGTTGCTGAGCATGTTCATGATGGTGGATTTGCCCACGTTGGTATAGCCTACGAGTGCCACGCGCACAAACTTGTCGCGATGGCTGCGCTGGGTGGCTTTCTGCCGGTCAATGTCGCGTAGCTTGCTCTCTAACAGGGAAATGCGGTTGCGGATAATGCGTCGGTCGGTTTCAATCTCCTTCTCGCCGGGGCCTCTCATGCCGATGCCGCCGCGCTGCTTCTCCAGGTGCGTCCACATGCCCGTCAGGCGCGGCAGCAGGTACTTGTACTGCGCCAGCTCCACCTGCACCTTGGCGTGGGCGGTCTGGGCCCGCTTGGCGAAGATGTCGAGGATGAGGTGCGTGCGGTCCATGACCTTGCAGCCCAGCACGGCCTCGATGTTGCGCTGCTGGGAAGGGGTCAGCTCGTCGTCCACCACCACCATCCCGATGTCATTTCCGTGCACATATTCGGCCACCTCCTTGATTTTGCCGGAGCCGAGGTAGGTGCGCGGGTCCGGATAAGGCAGGTTCTGCATGAACATGCGGACGGCAGTGCCGCCGGCGGTGTCCAGCAGGAAGGCCAGCTCGTCCAGATATTCGCGGGTCTTCTCTTCGGTGACGGCGGGGGTGGAGGCGGCCAGCAGGACAGCTCTCTCAAGCGGGGTTTCGGTTAGGGGTTTGGCCATAGAATCTGGGATTGGTCGGGCAATAGATGCTATTGTTTATTCGAAAATGCAAAAATACGGAAAATATCTGTATCTTTGCCGCTGAAAAACAGCTCCACTATGCATAAGGCTGAAACACTCACCCTCAAAGATTTGATCCATGATTTTGTCAACAAAAGCGGCAAACAGAAACTGTATGCCGAACGAACCGTCATGGACCGTTGGCCGGAGTATGTGGGTGAGATGTGCGCGGCGCAGTCGCAATGCGTCTCCATCCGCAACGGAATCCTGAAGGTGAAGGTCCCGAACGCCGCCCTCCGTTTCGAGCTGAACGGTCGGAAGTCCATGATTATCGAGCGCATCAATGCGGACTATACGATTCCCGTCATTCAGAATATAATGTTCTTTTAGGCTGGTTCCAGATGTTCCAGGCGGCTTCGGCCTGCAGGTGTAGCATCCGGGTGCCATTCTGGGTGCGGGCCCCACGCAGTCGGCCCTCCCGCAGGAAGAGGGTCTCTTCGGGATTATATATTAAATCGTATAAAAAATGCTCTGCCGTGATGGCTTCGTAGGGTAGTGGCGGACAGTCGGTCACGTGCGGGTGCATGCCCACGGGGGTGCAGTTGACAATCAGCGGGTGTTGTCTTATGATGTCAGGGGTGAGCTGTGCGTAGGAGATTTGCTTTTCGTCGGGGTGGCGCGAAACCAAGAGGCACTCCACATCCAGCCGCTGGAGGACGAATGTCACAGCCGCCGTCGCGCCGCCGGTGCCCAGTATCAGGGCTCGGGAGGGTAGGGACGCGCCGGCCAACGAAAGCCGGAAACCCTCCGCATCCGTGTTGAAGCCGACTAAGCGAGGACCTTGGCCGTCGCGCAGCACGCGCACGGTGTTCACCGCCCCGATTTGCTCCGCTTCGGGGTCCAGTTCGTCCAAAAAGGGCAGGATTACTTTTTTATAGGGTATGGTCACGTTGAATCCCTGCAGGTCGGGATGTTGGAGGACAAACGTCCGTAAAAAGTCTATGGTGGGCAGCTCGAAGTTGTCGTACCGGCAGTCGGGGCGGTTCTCGGCTGCGAACTTCTGCTGGAAATAGGCTTGGGAGAAGCTGTGCCCCAACGTCTTGCCGATCAGTCCGTACTGTCTCATTCCGCGGGTGTCTCAAGGTCTTCGGGCGAGGCTTTCGGAGCGCGGGAGGCTTTTACACCCTTGTAAACCAGATAGCACACGAAGAGGATGCAGAGCCCCCACAGCACAATCTTCAGCTCGTCGTTGTATTTTTCGATGAGGTCCTGCTGGCCGTGGGCGAAGTAGCCTAACAGTGCCAGAATCGTGTTCCAGAGGGAGGCGCCGATAGTCGTGAAGAGGACGAACACGCCGAGGTTCATCTTGGCGAGGCCTGCGGGAATGGAGATCAGCTGCCGGATGGCCGGAATCAGCCGCCCGATAAGGGTGGAGCTCTTGCCGTTGTCGATGAAATATTTTTCAGCCTTCTTTATCTTTTCGCTGTTGAGCAATAGAAGATGTCCCACCTTGCTGTCGGCGAACCAGTAGATGATGGGGCGGCCCAGGATCATGGACAGGAAATAGTTGACCAACGCGCCGATGAGAGCGCCCAAGGTGGCCACCAGGATGACGAGGATCACATTCACAATCTTGGAGTCTGTTTTGTAGAGCGCGGGGTTGTCGCTGTTGCAGGCTTGGTAGGCGGCCGGCGGCACGATGACCTCCGACGGGAACGGGATGAAGGAACTCTCCACGGCCATCAGCAGAGTCACGGTGCCGTAGTTCAGGTGGCTGTTGTACCAGGAGACGACACGTCCGGTCAAGGATGCGTCGCGTTTGGCAGGTATTGTGTCCGCGGGACTTTGGGCGTGCGCGGAAAAAAGGAGCGTGCAAAGCAGCAGAATGGTCGGGATTTTCTTCATACTTAGGGTGTGTTTTATCGTTTTTCTATCCAACCGATATTCATCGTAATACATGATTTCTAAAAAAACACAAAGCGCAAATCAGGTCTGAAAAGCACCGTCAAGATGGTTTGGCGGTGTCGGGATTCAAAGTGGATATGCCTCGGCATTTCGGGGGCAAAGATAGTGTTTTTTTCGATTTGCGGTTTTCGTTTTCCGGTTCTTTGTTCTCCGTTCTATGTTCTTTGTTCTTCGTTCTTTATCCTACAAACGCCGTTCGGCGTTGCATATCTGTAGGAATAAGGCCCACGCAGACACAAATGCCCCGATTAGGGGCAAAAGCTCGGTAGAAATGATGCCACAGCACGCCACACGTCCCGACAGGGACGAAAGTTCGGTAGAGATGTGCATACGCACACACCCTCGCGGCGCGGCACACGCGCGCCTGTGCAATGTCTCGAAGAGACATCCTCTCAATAACCCCGCATAAGCGAGCGTAGCGAGCGCAATGTGGGGGCTGGGCGGCACGCACACAATATCGCGGCGCGGCAGGCGCGTGCCACGAAGAACGGGATGGGACCGCCGCGAAACGAAAATGATAAACGATGACGGGAACGAGCAGGGCCGTTCAAGGGTTCTCCGCGGAGGTCCGTGTGATACGTGGAGACCGATGAATCCCCTCACTGGGATTTGACCCGCCTGCGGGAACGCCCTCTAAAGATATGCATCCCCTGACGGGGATTCGGGGACACACGTCGTTATCTTTTCCTACCGAGCTTTGGTCCCTGCGGGACATGGTGGCCGTCAGGTTTGCCTGTCCTACCGAGCTCCGCACACCTGCGGCGTGCGTGCGAGCGGCGTGCATACATGGTAAAAAGTTTCGCTATATGCAGGCCTTCAGCCTGTAAAGGGAATGGTGTCGGAGACACCAGAACTTATTAACACCAGATGAGCGTAGCGTAATCTGGTGTGGTGGCGTGCCCACGGCACCCCCGCGGCGCGGCAGAGGCTTGCCACGGAGCCTTAAACCCTCACGCCGCGGAAATGACGACCTGCAGCCATGAAAAAATGCGATTGTCCTCCTCAACGGCAAGGAGGTGGAGGCCTCCGTCAAGCAGATACGGGCGGAGTGGTAGGGGAGAAAGTGCTTTCCCCTAGTCCTTTTGGGGGTGAAATTAGTTTAATGAATCCGTAATGGATGAATCTTCAATGTTGTAGATGTCAAGCAACTCGGCCACTTCGGGAATGTTGGCCATGTCCTCGTCAATCTCCAGGAAGTCCAGATGGAGCCGGCTGGGATCGCATTGGAGAGCATATTCTAAATAGCGGCATCCTTCAGTGATCATGCCTTTTTTGACAAACAGGGCGGCCATGAAGTAGTGGACACTGGGGCGGAAATCCGGATTTCCCAGATAATCGCTGCAGAGGTCGATGATCGGATCGTACATGTCGTTCCGGACGGCATAGTTGGAGAGGAAAAAGAGAATGTAGAGGATGGGCGGATCTTCCCGGTGGAGGGCCATGAAGCAGAGGTTGCGGATTTCCGTCTCGTCTTTCTCGGGGTCCAGCAGATCAATCAGGGAAAGGATAGACTCGACATCGCTGGGGTCCCGCAGGATGTTGTTGCGGAGGTAATCGCGCGCCTTGTCGAACTCCCCTTGTGATGTCAATATGCTGACGATGTCGTGGAGTACGAACGGGTAGGTGGGGTCGTTGGGGTCCGCTTGGGTGAGGTTTTTCAAGGCGTTGTCGTAGTCGTGGAGTTTTGCGTAGCAGCGCCCGATCTGAGCGTAGAAATTGAAGTAGTCGGTCAGTTTGTTGGCGGTCTGGAAATGGGAAATGGCCTCGCGGTATTTGCCGGCGGCGAACAGGGATTCGGCGAGGTTGACGTAGGCGAAGGGGGCTTCCGGCTCAAGGGATGTCTGGAACTCGAAAGCCTCGGAGGCATTGTCAAACTGCTCGGCCCTCATGTAGGCGATGCCCAGTCCGCACCAGAGCGACTCTTCCATCGGCATCTCTTCCAGCAGGAGCCGATAGAAGGCGATCAGATCTTCGTTTTTCGCTATATGATGGGGGAAAAGTTCCTCGTCGATGAGTGCCTGCAGCTCGAAGAAGATGGAGGGTTCCAGCTGGAACGCCCGGATGGCATGGGGCACGGCATTGCGGAGCTCCCGTCGCACAATGTATTCGTAGGCCAGCAGGAGGCGCACTTCCGGCAGCACGTCGTCAATGGCGACGGCCTTCTCCAGCAGGCGGATGACATCAATCTCCTTGCCGTTTATCAGGGCAGTGAGCACACGCTGGTAGTAGGTGTCTGGGATCGGCTCGAAATGGGATTCTATATAGTCCAGCTCCCGTTCCTCCGAGTCAAACTCTTGCTTGAGATGATAGTAATGAGCCAAATAAATCCGGAAGTGGGGGTCGTTGGGATATTGGGAGACAGCCTGCCGGATGGCTTTCTGGGCGTAGGGAAGCTGCTCGTAATTCAGCAGGGAACGGATGACATCTTCCAGGTCGTCCACATCCAGATAAATGGTCTGATCCTTGTCAACGGCAGAGATGAACCGTTTCACCAGCTTCTCCAGATTATTCGCGTCTCTGTCGTTAAATTCGTCCATATTTTGTCTAAAATTTTTGGGGCGGCAAAGATACGATTTAATTTGTATATTTGCCGCTCAAATTGTTTAACCGTTTTTAATATAAAAAGCAAAATGACTATCGAGGAAATTTCAACATTAGTACAGGGAGAGTTTGTATGCGGAGAAGCGTATAAAAACCGCGAGGTGGCCAAGGTGTTCGCCTCCGACCTGATGAGTGACGTACTCACCATCAAGGACACGGAAGGCCTGCTGCTGCTCACCGGATTATGCAATCTCCAGTCGATACGCACGTGCGAGATGTCGGACATCCAGCTGATGCTGGTGGTCCGCGGCAAGGTGGTAACCGACGAGATGATCGAGCTGGCGGAGGATAACGACATGGTCATCGTCAGGACCGCTTTCTCCCTGTACAAAACCGCCGGCATACTCTATGGGGCCGGAATACCCGCAATTTATTAACCAAACCATTGTCAGTATGGATTTTACCTACCATGTAGAAGGAGGTGACTTCACCAACGCCGGTTCCACCTCCAGCGAAGTCAAAAGAATGCTCAAGAAACTCGGCGTAAGTCCTGACATCGTGAAGAAGACGGTGGTGGCCCTGTATGAAGCGGAGGTGAACATCGTGGCCCACGCCTACCGGGGCGACATCAACGTTGACCTGGAGGAGGACAAGGTGCGCATCGTGCTCGCCGACGAGGGTCCTGGCATCCCCAATATTGAGTGGGCCATGCAGAAGGGCAACTCCACGGCCTCGCAGAAGGTGCGCGAGATGGGTTTCGGCGCCGGCATGGGCCTCCCCAACATCCAGAACAACTCCGACGAACTGAAAATCAATTCTGTGGTGGGACAAGGTACCACCATCGAGTTTGTCAACTATTTTAATAAATAATATTGTAATACTATGGCAGTAGCAGATTTCCACCATGCTCTAAAATTCAAGTCCGACTTGTGTATCGGCTGTGCGCACTGCACCGGCATCTGCCCCACGGGCGCCATCCACATCGAGGACGGCCATCCGCAGCTGGATCCCAACCGGTGCGTGGACTGCGGCAGATGCTACCAGCATTGCCCCGTCAATGCCATCTACATCGAACAGGATGATTTCCAGACGGTTTACAACTGCAAGTACCCCGTACTGCTGCTCCCGTCCATCTTCATCGCCCAGTTTGAAGAGAAAATAAAGGAGAAGACCATCCTGTCGGCCCTCTACCACATCGGCTTCAAACATGTGTTCGAGGTGGAGAAGAGTGTGGACTTCATCAAGGAGGAGATGCAGCGGACGGTCGTCGAGAACAACGGCTACAAGCCGATCATCTCCACATTCTGTCCGGCCATTGTGCGCCTCATTCAGGTGAAATTCCCCGTGCTGGTGCCCAATCTCTATCTGCTGAAACCCCCATTGGACCTGACGGCCCTCTATATCAAGAAGCTGCTGACGGAAGAGGACCATATTCCCGCCGAGGACATCGGCATCTTCTATGTGACGCCGTGCGCCGCCAAGATTGCTGCCATCAAAAGCCCGGCTACGGAAGAGGAATCGTCCGTCAGTCAGGTGATCAACATGAACTTCCTGTACAGCAAGGTGATGCGTGTCATCAAGCAGGGCGAGTACAAGCTGTGCGAGGATTCGCGCACGCGCTACCACAGGCTCTCCAAGTCCAGCGTCAACTTCACGCTGACTGGCGGGGAGGTTGGCCTGCTTACCAGCGGACGCAACCTGGCCATCGACGGCATCCACAACGTGCTGGATTTCTTGGAAAAGCTGGAAGATGAGGATATCCAGGATATCGACTTCCTGGAACTGCGCGCCTGCGACCAGAGCTGCGCCGGCGGCATCCTTTGCGCCAACAACCGTTTTCTTATGGCCGAACGCCAGCACAAACGGATGCAGAAGTCGCCGGACGAGGTGGACTCGGAAGACAACGACCTGTTGAACTACGTGGATTATCTCAACGAGCATAAGCGTGTGTTGGGTACGGTGGAGCCTCGGTCGATGGACAAGATGGACGACAATATGGCCGTGGCCATGCAGAAGATGCGCCGCGCCTTCGAGATAAACCAGAACCTGCCGCAGGTGGATTGCCGTATTTGTGGCTACCAGTCGTGCAAGGCCCTGTCGGAGGCGGTGGTCAACGAGAAGGCCACCGTGGAGCAGTGCATTTTCGTGCAGCGCGCCCTCGAGCATTCCGAAAAACTGACCATTTTGGATACATTGCATATCAATACGAAGATCTGGGGCACGAAAAAGAACGACCCTGCGATTGCCAAGAATCTGAATCTGTAACCGAACATATCTTTCCGTGTTGCCGCTGACCGTTTTCCCCTTATTAGCCCTCACTGCCGAATCCTGGACGGGTGGGCTGTGGGCGGTGGTGTGGCACGCGTTTGTCGATTCGTTGGAGATCACCGGCTGGGTGATCCTGATGATGTCCCTGATTGAGCTTGTCAACGTCTCCTCGTCGGGACGGCTGCTGGAGAGGTTCCGTCACCGGCCTGTCATGCAGGTCTTCATCGCCGCGTTGCTCGGCGCCCTCCCGGGATGTGCCGGCGGCTTTGCCGTGGTGTCGATGTTCACCCACCGCATGGTGACATTCGGCGCGCTGATCACGGGTATGATCGCCACCTTCGGCGACGAAGCCTTTTACCTTTTTGCCACAAGTCCGAAATGGGGCCTGATCCTCACGTCCATTTTGTTGGTCCTTGCCGTGGTGGTGGGGCTTGTGCTTACTTTTTTGGGGAAAAAATGGGATTTCACGCTGGAACCGCATGAGTTTGAGATACATCAGGATGTGGACGAACATGCGCACGCGCACGAGCATACGCACGAAGAGGAACCACACGCACAGGCTGAGCCCGAACGGAAAGTGAAGGTGCTCCATTTCTTGAAAGAGCACATTTGGAACCATGTCATCCGCCAGCATCTGCTGAAGGTGTTCCTCTGGTCGTTCGGGGTGCTGCTCGTGCTGCAGGGTCTGGAACATTGGTTGGACTTGTACAGTTTGTTGCAACAGAATCAATGGGCCCAGTTTGTACTTTTGTTAGTGGCAGTGGGAGTGGGTTTCATTCCCCAGTCCGGTCCGAACCTTGTATTCATCATCATGTTCCTGAACGGAAATATTCCCTTTGCCATCCTGCTGGCCAACTCCATTGCGCAGAACGGCCACGCCGGCCTGCCGCTGCTGGCGCAGTCGCGGAAGAACTTCCTCATTATGAAGTGCATCACCGTCGGATTGGGATTGCTGTGCGGACTGCTGATGTTGGGACTATGAACGTTGTCAATAGTATAGATGTTGACCTGTCATTATCCTCATGGCATCGCAGGATGTCAATTATCATAGCTGAATGATTTGTTCTTCACCCATGATTGAGCGGGTGTCAGCAACGATCCATTGTCCGCACACCCGTGCGGGCATTCCGAAACTCCCCTTCTAAAAATTAGAAGGGGAGTTGACTTTGTGCGGCACCGAGGTGCCACAAACATTATTAACAATGGAAAAATGTCGCCAAAATCTTCTTAGGTCAAGATCTATTTCATTGCCAAAACAACAATAACTTTTTCATAACGATGGCAAAGGTACAAAAAATACCCTAAATCAGCGGGATCTGTGAAATTTTTGGAGATTCCGCTGGTTTACGGTTGTTGGTGGAGGTGTAGTGCGCTACACCATTGCAATATTAAACTCGGGTGCGGAAAGTGGTGGAAAATACCATGTTTCCGCACCCGAGTTGTGCTCTTTTTTCAAGAAAATATTAAACACAGGTGCGGAAAGTGGGAAAAAAAACTGTGTTTCCGCATGTGAGTTTTACCCGGTTGAATTTTTTTTATATTTTTACCGACGAAAAAAAAGTTCGTCATGGACAAGAATCTTTT
>JAIKYR010000152.1 GCA_024682995.1 Bacteroidales bacterium
TACGTGTGGTACCGTAACGGACGTTTACCCAACAATCCGGATGCTATCGCTTTCGCTAATATGTATGGGGAAAATGTTGCTCCTACATATAATGATCCGGTGAAATATACGGTTAAGGTTACCACAACGGATGGCTGCTCCTATTTGAGCGCCCCGTTTGAGGTGAATGTATATGACCCACCATATACGACCATTACAGGTGACAGCAACATCTGTGTGGGCGGGAGCGTGACGTTGCGGGCCAACCTCCAAAACTCCAATAATCAGATGATTACCTTCCAATGGTATGAGAATGGATTGAGTAATGCAAACCGCCTGTCTGGCCGCACACACGAGACAGAGACTTTCACGCCTTCTTCGGGAACGACCACCTACTATGTGGAGGTTACACACCAAATGAATGCCGATGCCCCGTGCGCCGCATACGACACGTATCGCGTGCATGTGGACAGCTGTGGCGCGAACGGCGGAAATAATGGCGACGGAGGTGGAGAGATTTCCGCTGTTGATGGGCAACCCTGCCCCGGAACGCCCACCGTAACCGACCACGAAGGCAACGTTTATGCCACTGTGCAGATCGGCAACCAGTGCTGGATGCGGGAGAACCTGCGCACCACCACCTCGCCTACAACGGGCACGTACCTCATTCCGCCGACTGGCACGCCCCCTTCCTATTCGGGCAAGCAGGCCCGCTGGTACAACAACGATTCCACCACGTATGCGCCGCAAGGTTATGGCCTGCTGTACAACTGGAATGCGGCTGTAGATACGTTCGACACAAGGTTTGGGGAGACGAGCGTGAAGGATCTTTATGACTACTACGACCCAATGACGTTCACTGGACACCGCAGAGGGATTTGCCCGGAGGGTTGGCATCTGCCGAGCGATGCGGAGTGGAACACGATGGAGGCATTGGTGAGTGGTTTAGACTGGCAACCCGGCTATGAAACAACAACCAACGAAAGAGGCTTGCACGCGGGCAATCTTGCAGGGGGTGATAACTGGTACTCCAGTTCTACACATGGCGCACCTGGCGACTATGGCAACGCGGAGCGCAACAGTTCGGGCTTCTCCGCCGTTCCGGCGGGTGGCGGTTCGTCATCGTTCTACCATGCTGGCGACAACGCCTACTTTTGGTCATCATCCCAGAGTGCGGACTACACGTACCATGCGTGGACCCGCTACCTTTTTTCCTACCTGACCGGTGTGATTAGACAATGCCCCAACACGTGCAACTTGTTATCCGTCCGCTGCCTCCGCGACAACTGATCAGTGATTGGTAGTTAGTGAATAGTAATCAGTGAAGGGCGTGGTTGTGAGGCTGCGCCCTTTGTTATATGGCTCGTGGGTTTTATTGGAGATTCCGGTGGTTTTTGCCAGCAAAAACCACCGGAATGGTGCGCTCCTTTTAGTGTAGAGAGGGAAGATGGGCGGCGGGGTGGATGTTTTAATGGGCATTGTTTGTACTCCGCCGCCCATCTTCCTGTTTTGTTTAGGCAAGCGCTGCGCACCATTCCGCCGACGACGGTAGGAGGCGGCGGAATCCCCATCCGTTGAGTGTCCATTGTCTCCGCGACAACTGATCAGTGAATAGTGATCAGTGAATAGTGAAGGGGCGTGGCTGTTGGGGCTGCGCCCTTTATTGTATGGCTCGTGGGTTATGTTGGGGTTCCGCTGTGTACCATTATTTCCTTCTCTCGTTTTTGCGTGTGAAAATGAAAACGGTTTCCGAAATCTTACCGGTGAATCTCTGGATTTGTTCGTTAAAAATTGGATTTTAAACGTAAAATATCCCTCTTGTCTTGTTGAAAAAGTATTGTAATATGTTGAATAAAAGTTAATTGCGATATTGATGCATAAAACAACGGAAGGATTATTAAAAATCTCCGTCGGATAACTTGTTCATTATCAAAAAAAATGTATCTTTGCACCCGCAAAAAAGATAATAACAGAAAAGACATAGAGAGATGAAACAAGAACTGATTCAATACGTTGAGGATAATTTCATTCCCAAACAGGAATTCCCGAAATTCAAAGCTGGTGATACGGTTACCGTATCGTACAGAATTGTGGAAGGCTCCAAAGAGCGTATCCAGCAATTCCAGGGTGTTGTGTTGCAAATCAATGGCAATGGTGCCACCAAGACCTTTACGGTGAGAAAAATCTCCGGAGGTATCGGTGTTGAGAGAATATTCCCCTTTGCCACTCCGATGATTGCCGGTCTTACGGTGAACAAACGCGGTGTTGTGCGTCGCGCCCGTATTTTCTACCTTCGTAACCTTACGGGTAAGAAGGCTCGTATCAAAGAACGCAGAGGTTAATAGTTATCAATATTAAGGTTTATAAAACCTCTCTTTCGGGAGAGGTTTTTTTTGTATCTTTGCAGTCGTAAATTTTATTAGCAGTGGCTCTGATAGAATCTTTTGAGAAAACCGGCAACACGCTGTTCAAGTACAGAGGACAGATTCCCGTGCTGATATTCCTGCTGTCGCTGCCCATTCTTTTCCTGACCAATGAAACGCTTTACCAGGGCCTCTATGCTGGGAAATACACGCTTGTGCGTCTTATCTGGTCGGTTGTGGCCGTGCTTATCTCCTTGTCGGGTTTGGCCTTGCGTGCTTACACGGTGAGCACTACGCCCAAGGGCACGTCGGGACGTAACCGTTCCAGACAGGTGGCCGACAGCCTTAACACCAAAGGTATCTACTCGGTGGTGCGCCATCCGCTCTACCTGGCCAACTACCTGATTTGGGCCGGTGTGTTGGTCTTCTCCCTGAATATCTGGGCATTCCTCATCGTTTCGATGGTCTATTGGCTTTACTACGAACGCATCATGTTTACGGAGGAGGCTTTCCTGCGTTCCCGCTTTGGTGCTGACTTTGAGGATTGGGCCTCCCGCGTGCCCGCCATCATCCCCAACTGGTCCCTGTTTGAGAAGGGCGACATGTCGTTCTCCTTCAAGACGTTCCTCCGCCGCGAATACGCTACCTTCTTCTCTACGGTGTTCTCATTTGTGCTGGTGGACTACGCGCTGTTCATCCTCTCATTCGTGCAGTTTTGTCCCTGCCGCCTATCCTATTCCGAATGGGTGCGGCCTTCCCTCTATGTGCTGGCCGTAGCCCTTGTGATTACCCTCATCCTCCGTACCCTCAAACACCATACGTCTATACTGAAAAAAGATGTTGGAAGAGACTGATTTTGGAGTTAAGAAACTAAAGAGTTAAGAAACTAAGAAGTTAAGAATCATTATAAACGTTCAACATTTTCACTTTTGAATTTTATCAATATTTAAACTAAATATCATGAACATCACACACATTGAACACATCGCCATTGCGGTGAAGAGTTTGGAAACTTCGATTCCGTATTATGAGAACATCCTCGGCCTCAAGTGCTACAACATTGAGGAAGTGGCCGACCAGAAGGTGAAGACGGCCTTCTTCAAGGTGGGACAGACCAAGATTGAGCTTTTGGAGCCCACTTGTGAGGAGAGCACGATTGCCAAGTTCTTGGAGAACAAGGGCGAGGGCCTGCATCACGTGGCTTTTGCCGTTCCGGATACGGGTGCCGCTTTGAACGAGCTGGCCGAAAAGGAGGTCCGTCTCATTGACAAGGCTCCGCGTGGTGGTGCGGAAGGTCTGTTGATCGGATTCGCACACCCGAAGGCTACCGGTGGCGTGCTGACCGAGTTCTGCTGTCCGAAACCCGAATAGTTTCCCTCTGTGATGAATAGGAAGCTGTGGGGTATCTGCCTGAAATGGGGGCTGGTGCTGGGTGGTATGCTGGCTGTACTGGAGGTGGTCAAAATGGTGGCCCGCCAGGTGGAGTACGGCTCTGCCCAGCTGTTCGACCTTGCCATGATTATCGGCTACATCCTGATTCTGTATGCCGGTATCAAGGAGTTCAAGGCATCATATCCTAACCGGCTGTCGTTCCCTAAAGCCTATTTGTGCGGCTTGATTCTTTCTATCATTGGCTCCGCTATTTTCTTCGGCTATAATCTGATTCATTATCAGGTGATTGAAAAAGACGGATTGTCGAAGAAATACAACACGGCCTTGGAGAATTTCCGTAAAGTTATCGACAAGGATACCATACAGAGCGAGGAACTGGCTTGGTATGTGGATACAGTGCGTGTGCTGGTGGAAACGGCGGAAAAGGACTATCTGCAGCAGAACCCGCGGCCCGATTCCGTGGAAATGGATGTGCATAAGGGCGTGTCGCTGATTAACACCTATTTTGCAGACAAGGTCGCGACGCGTCGCTCGTCTGACACCGCCGACCATTACCGGATGTCGAACTTCGCCCCATACGCTAAAAGCGTGATGGTGGAAACGTTACAGCTTTATATAGCTCAAAACGAACAGCACGCATCCACTTCGGATGTGAAGGAGATTGTGCAGCGCGCGTTGGTCTCCATTGGGCCGATAAATCCCGCACAACGCCGTTTCGAACTGAACAAGTCGCATGTGCCGCACTACGACCATGCGGTCACGTATGCATCTGTGGCGGCCCTTATGGATTTGCTGTACGGCATGTTTTTCAGCATCTTTGTGGCCATGTACCATTACCGATCCAAAGAGCCGGCCCCGGAAGAGGAGGAAACCGAACCGACGGAACCGGAGGAGCCGGAGGAGACTCCTGAATCGTAATCTGTTATTTGTAGAATAATAATTTGAATGATATGAATATTTCTGTAATTGTCCCCCTTTTGAATGAATCCGAATCCATCCCCGAACTGGTGGCATGGATCAAACGTGTCATGGATGAGCACCAGTACACCTACGAGGTGCTGATGATCGATGATGGCTCCACCGACAACTCCTGGGCTATCATTGAGGAGCTGCACCAGCAGAATCCGAATGTGAAGGGCATCCGCTTCCGCCGCAACTACGGCAAGTCGGCGGCGCTCAACACCGGCTTTGAGGCTTGTCAGGGCGATGTGGTCATCACGATGGACGCTGACCTTCAGGACAGTCCCGACGAGATTCCCGAGCTCTACCGCATGATTGTGGAGGATGGCTATGATCTGGTTTCCGGCTGGAAGAAAGTGCGTTATGATTCCAAATTGGCCAAGAACATCCCGTCCAAGTTCTTCAATTGGACTACTCGGAAGATGTCGGGCATTCAGCTGCACGATTTCAACTGTGGGTTGAAAGCATACCGCAAGAATGTGGTTAAGTCCATAGAGGTGTATAGTGAGATGCACCGTTACATTCCGGTGATTGCCAAGTGGGCTGGCTTCAGCAAGATAGGGGAGAAGGTGGTGATTCACCAGAAGCGCAAATATGGAGTCACTAAATTCGGCTGGAACCGTTTTGTCAACGGGTATCTGGACCTGCTCACCATTTCATTCACTACGCGCTTCGGCAAGAAACCGATGCACGCTTTCGGTCTTTGGGGCAGTGTGGCTTTTCTGGTGGGATTTGTTTGTGCTATATGGCTGATTATCGCTAAATTAGTTCATCAGGCGCATGGGCTTCCCTTCCGTCAGGTGACCGACCAGCCGTTGTTCTTTATCGCCCTGTTGGGTATGGTATTGGGCTTCATGCTATTCTTGGCCGGATTCCTCGGCGAGATGATCGCGCGCAATGGCTCCGACCGGAACAAATATCTGATTTCCGACCGCATCGAATAGCCAGTGGCCACAAACAGCCGTGCGGACGACCTAAAAAACTCCCCTTCTATTTTTAGAAGGGGTGCCTGAAAGGCGGGGTAGTAATATCTGCCTGCGTGACGATGCCGGTTTCGTAAAAATACTGGATTAACTCCTGATAAAACGGGGTTTGTGAGAGTGTATCGCAATTGCCCACGATGATGAGTTTCAGTCGGGCGCGGGTGATGGCCACATTCATGCGCCTTAAATCTTTCAGAAATCCGATGTTGCCCTGTTCGTTGTCGCGCACCATACTGATGAGGATGATGTCGCGTTCCTGTCCCTGAAACCCATCCACAGTGTTGATAGCCAGGCGGTTCCGTATGGTGGCAAGGGTGCGGCTCTTGGCGGCCATGCGGCGCAGGATGCCTACCTGGGCCTTGTAGGGTGAGATAATGCCAAAAGTGGTGTTTTCCACCAGGCGGCTGTCAACGAACAACTGCTTGACATAGTTTTTCAGGATGTTGAGCAGCAACTGCGCTTCGTTACGGTTCAGGCGGCTCTGAGAGGCACTGGTGCGTTCAGAAAACTGGCATTGGCTGGTGTCAACCCATACCAACGGCGCGTCCCATGGGGCGAGGGTGCGGTGGGCTACCTCTGGGGCGGCTTTCAGCTTACCTTCGTAAAACCACCGGGACGAGAAGTTCATAATCTGCTCGTTCATGCGGTATTGCGTGTCTAATAGGGTGACGGCCATGGGCTTCTCTTCCACAATCTTCTGCATCAGGGTTTTGTCCAGTCCGCCTTTGGCCGCCTCCATGCACTTGATGGTGGGCGGGAGTTGCTGGTGGTCGCCGGCGAACACCACGCGGTCGGCCTTGAGGATGGCGGTCCAGCAGGCGGCCTCCAGGGCCTGGCTGGCCTCATCGATGAAAACGGTGCCGAAATGGCGCGATGTCAGCACGGGGTTGGCACTGCCGATGAGGGTGCAGGTGATGACCTCGGCCTCCTGCAGGATATCCTCGCGGATACGTTCCTCCAGCTCTTCCACGCGATGGTGCAGACTTTGCAGACGATGGTGCTTGTCGGTGCTCTTGGACTGATGGATTTCGCGGATGAGCTTGCGCATGGCCCACAGGTCGCTGTAGTCAGGATGCACGGAGTAGCGGTATTCGTAGGAACATTCCATGAGGGGCTTGCTGATGCGCAGCGGATTGCCCACGCGCAGCACGTTGACCCCTCGGCGGAGCAGCAGTTCGCTGATCCAGTCCACCGCCGCATTGCTGGGGGCGCACACCAGCACCTGTGGTTCGCGCCGTGTGGTCTCAATGATGGCCTCCACCAGCGTGGTGGTCTTGCCCGTGCCAGGCGGCCCGTGAACAACGGCCACCTCGCGGGCGCGGAGAATCCGGTTGACAGCCTCGTTCTGACTGTCATTCAGGTTGTTGAAGCGCATGGATGGAAGCTCTCGGCTTTCAGGTTTCAGCGTCCCGACCAGCGTGTCGCGCAGGTGCACCCATTTATCGCCGTCACGGTCCATGACACGCTGCAGGGCCGATTCCATCACATCGTATGTGGTTTCGTCGATGCCTAACTGGATTCCCAACTCATGTTTTTCCGCCAAGCGTGCGAGCAGGGTAGGGAAGGTGATGTCCGGCACCGACACGATCATTTTTTTCTGGTTGATGCGTTGGATGAAACAGCTGCCGGGCACCATGGTGAGGCTGTCACGTTTGTCTTTTTCCGTGTAGAAGAAGGAAACGGACTTTCCCGGTTCGAAGGCGCAATCAATGCTTATGCCAAAGCCTCCGGTGTATTCAACCTCCATAACCGCTTGGTTGAGTGCATTGTAGAATCCGATGCCGGTGTGGATGGGGAACCAGCTGCTCTCGGTGTTGTAATGCGAGGCCACCGCCGCCCGCATCGACAGTTCAAAGGTGCGACGGTCGTAGTCCCGCTCCATTCTGAGCAGGCGGAGTTGGTGGGAGAAATGGTTAATAATGTTTGTGATGTTTATGATTTTATAGTATTGTCGAGTTCAGCTTTGAAATGCCCCTTTTGATAATTAGGTTCTGATTTTGCGGGGGCAAAGGTAGTGATTTTTCTCCAACCGCAAACCCTACGAACACTCCACCAGCAGCCCCTTCAGGTACTCCCCTTCGGGATGGTAGATGCTGACAGGATGGTCGAGGGCGTGCTGCATGTGGTGAACAATACGGACGTTTTTCTGTTCTAAGGCGGCAGCGGAGAAGACGATGGTGCGGAAGTCGTCGTGGCTGATGGCTTGAGAGCATGAGAAGGTGAAGAGCAGGCCGCCTGGGGTGAGTTTCTGCATGGCCTTGCGGTTGATGTTGCGGTATCCTTTGATGCCTTGCTCCTTCACTCGGTGGTGCTTGGCGAAGGCGGGCGGGTCGAGGACGATGAGATCGTAGGCATGGTCGGGAAGGTTGTCGAGGAATCTGAACACATCCTCACAGTAGGCCGTGTGCCGGCGGACAGCCTCTTCTCCCAACAGGGCGATATTCTGATCGGTGAGGTCGATGGCTTTGCGGGAAATGTCAACGGAATCCACGTGCGCGGCACCCCCGCGTAGTGCATACGCGGAAAAACCGCCCGAATAGCAGAACATGTTGAGCACACGGCGTCCGTTGGCTAATTGCCCGACCATTGTCCGGCTATCGCGCTGGTCGAGGAAGAAGCCGGTCTTCTGCCCACCCGGGATGTCGATATGGAAGCCGATGCCGTTCTCCAGTCCTACAATGTCATCGGGCATTGAGCCGGAAAGCAAACCTTCCGTTATTGGAGGTTCTCCGTCTTCCGACAATGTGAGGCCGCTTTTGTTGTAGATGGATTTCAGGTTGGGCAGCAGCTCTTGGAGAATCCGTACAAAGGTGTCTTGCAGAAGATACATGCCGTATGAGTGGAATTGGAGCACGGCGTTGCCCTCGTATATGTCGATGATGAGGCCGGGCAGCCCGTCGCCTTCCCCGTTCACGAGGCGGAATATGGTGGTGTCGGGATTGTCGGCCAGTCCGATATGTTGGCGGAATCGGAGCGCGTTCTCCACTTTGGATTTCCAGAAGCCGTAGTCGGGAGTGGCGTGGTCGAAGGTGAAGATGCGGACGGCGATGGAGTTGTGGTGGTAGTGGCCTAAGGCGAGGAAGTTGCCGTCACGGTCGCACACCTCGACAATCTCGCCGTTGGCGATGTCGCGGTCGGCTTTGGCGATGGCCCCCGAGAATACCCAGGGATGGTAGCGTAAGACGGATTTCTCTTTGCCTTTCTGTAGGATGATTTTCTTCATGGAGGGTTATTTCTTTTTCTTTACAGGTTCGCAGGTGAGGCCGATGCCTAACTTTTTGAATATCTTATGGTCCACCTCGCTCAGCATGACGGTGGTATGTGCTTGGCATCCTTGTAGTTGCGGTAGGCATTCCAATGCCTTGCGGCACTTCTCGTCATGAAGGCTGAGCATGGAGAGGGCCACTAACACCTCGTCGGTGTGCAGGCGCGGGTTGTGCCCGTGCAGCAGGTTGACCTTGGTCTTCTGGATGGGCTCGATCATCTCCTGCGGGATGAGTTTCACGCTGTGGTCGATGCCGGCCAGATACTTGGTGGCGTTGAGCAGCAGGGCGGCACTGGGCCCTAATAGCGGGCTGGTCTTGGCCGTGATGATGGAGCCGTCGGCCAGCTCGATGGCGGAGGAGGCCAAGCCCGTCTCTTCCTTGCGTTGGCGCGCCGCCACGATGGTCTTGCGGTTGTCGGTGGTGACCTGCGCCCGCTTCAGCAGCAGGGATATCTTGTTGACCTCGTTTTCGGTGGCCTTGCCGTCCACCACATTGCATAAGGCTGTGAAGTAGCGGCGGATGATCTCATCCTTGGAGGCCTCGCAACACACCTCGTCGTCGGAGATGCAGTATCCGGCCATATTCACGCCCATGTCGGTAGGCGACTTATACGGGTTTTCTCCGTAAATCCCTTCGAAAATGGCATTTAGGACGGGGAATATTTCGATGTCGCGGTTGTAGTTGACCGCCATCTTGTCGTAGGCTTCCAGATGGAAGGGGTCGATCATGTTCACGTCGTCAAGGTCGGCGGTGGCGGCTTCGTAGGCGATATTGACGGGATGTTTCAGAGACAGGTTCCAGATGGGGAAGGTCTCGAATTTGGCGTAGCCGGCCTTGATGCCGCGCTGGTTCTCCTGGTAGAGCTGGCTCAGACACACGGCCATCTTGCCGCTGCCGGGGCCGGGAGCCGTGACCACCACGAGCGGTCGGGTGGTCTGCACGTATTCGTTGCGCCCAAAACCCTCGTCGGAATCAATGAGATCGACGTTGGTGGGGTATCCTTCTATAATATAATGGTAATAGACGCTGATGCCGAGGCGCTCCAGCCGCTCGCGGTAGGCGATGGCACTGGCCTGCCCGTTGTAGTGGGTGATGACCACGCCGCTGACCAGGAAGCCCCGCTCCATGAAGATGTCGCGCAGACGCAGCACATCCTCATCGTAGGTGATGCCAAGGTCGCCCCGGATCTTGTTCTTCTCGATGTCCACCGCACTGATCACGATGATGATTTCCGCATCGTTCTGGAGCTGCGTCAGCATCCGCAGCTTGCTGTCTGGTTGGAAGCCGGGCAACACACGGCTGGCATGGAAGTCGTCATACAACTTCCCTCCGAATTCCAGATAAAGTTTGTGGCCGAATTGAGCGATGCGCTCCTTGATGTGCTCTGATTGGATTTTAAGATACTTCCCGTTGTCAAAACCTATTTTCATAATAGTGCTGATTATTAACGGGGTGCAAATATAAAGTTTTTTCTTTCACTCTGCCAGCTGATTGGGAAAAAATTGAAAAAATATTTTTGTATTTTTGCAACTCGTAAAAGCGTTTACTTTATAATAATAGAATAATTGAAAATCCTTTGCTTATGGTGAGTGTTTACCTTATGATTGCCGGCTATTTCATCCTGCCGGTCCTGATAATTTTGCTTTTCAACAAGAAGAAATGGGCCCAGAAATTCGGCACCGTTATATTAGCGTATGCGGCGGGTATCATCATAGCCCTGCTGAATACGGCGTTCGGATTCTTCCCTGCGGAGGGTGAGGCGGGTGCCGCCCTGCTTACTACGGTGCAGAAGAACCTGATGAGCGTGTGCGTGCCGTTGGCCATCCCCCTCATGCTCTTCAATTCGGATTTCAAGCTCTGGACGAAATCCCTGCCTAAGACACTCGCGGTGCTCGTGGGTGGCGTGATCTCCGTGACTATTGCGCTGGTGGCCGGCTATTTCATCTTCCAGACACGCGACTTCGGTTCCGCCGAGGAGTTCAAGAAGGCGGCGGTGATGATGACCGGCATCTATACCGGCGGCACCATGAATTTCGCAGCTCTTGGCGAGATGGTCCATGCCGATCCCAACACCATCAGCATCACGCTGGCTTTTGAGGAGATTATCACCCTCCCGTTCATCATTTTCATCCTGGCAGGCGGATACAAGCTTTTCCGCAAACTGCTGCCGTTCAAGGATGAGACATCTCTCACCGAGGAGGATGAACAATTGAAACTGGCGGAAGGTACCTTCGAGAATTACCAGGGTATGCTGAAAGGCAAGACCTTCGGCAAGATGATGCTCGGCCTGCTGCTCTCCATCCTGATGCTCGGCGTGGGAGTGGGTCTCTCCCTGCTGATTGTTGGAAAAATCAACGAACTGGTTGTCATCCTTACTATTACCACTTTGGCAATTATCGCCTCTTTCAGCAAGAAAATCCGCTCTTTGCCCAAGACCTTTGAATTGGGAATGTTCTTCATCCTCATTTTTAGTGTAGTGGTGGCCTCCATGTTTGACATTACCAAGATAGATCACTCCTCCTTGAATATCATGTGGTTCATCCTGTTTGTGATGATGACCTCCATTCTGTTGCATCTGCTCTTCTGCCGAATATTTAAGGTGAGTGGCGATTTGTTCACAGTGGGACACATTAGTCTGCTTTGTTCGCCGCCGTTTGTCCCGCCCATTGTAGAAGCTCTCGGCAACCGTAAAGTGCTGATCAGCGGTATTGCTATCGGTTTGGTGGGGTACGCTCTCGGCACCTACTTGGGCTCGATTTTCGCCACACTGCTGGGACTGCCATTGTTTTAGTATGTAGAATTTTTGTAATATTGCCAAAATACTTGGCGGAAGAAAAAAAGTAGAGACGGAGCGCGCCCCGTCTCTACTTTTTATAATGAATATTACCAAAAATAAGGTGGTGTTATCAAAGAATTAGAAATGTTGGTGTATGACACACTGTTTTTTGGGGGATAAGACCCCGCCTTAAAACCTATGTTCATACCCGACTCGCAGCATGATGGTGTACCTCGGGAAGCCAATGGATAACCGGCCATTGTCGTTGACCTCTTGCCAGTTACAGAAGAGTGTGCCATGTACGCCTATAGTCAGTTTGTCTTGTTTTGTCAAGCTGATACGGCCTCCCAGACCCAGAGTGCCTCCAAGGTCCAACATCTCCTTTGCATTGGCAGCGATAGGACTGTCGAAGCAGGCACCGATCAGGATTCCTCCCTGCGCATAGAAATGAGGCAGATGGAATTCCATTTCCACCGGGATCATCATGCTATTGATGTGTTGGGGGCCGCCAATAAAGATATGTTCGTAGCGTAGCCCTGTGCGCACGCCCCAGTAGCGATGGAAGTCATAGCGCATCCCTATGCCAAGGCCAAAGCCGGGAAATACATCGTTGATGAGAAATGGCACTCTGTCAATACCGCTACTTACATCGGCAGTGATGTTGTATCCTTTTTGAAATTCAGAACTGGGGTTCTGGGCCTCTGCCGGGAGCACAGCCCATAGGCATAAACATAAAAATGGGAGGAATCTTTTCATTTGATGAGGGATATTAAAACCTGTGCAAAAGTATAAAATATTTTCTTTTAAAAAAAATAACGCCTCGTTGTGGGAGGCGTTATGCATATAGTGTGATAATTGAATATCGAAGGAAGGAAGCGGGTTCTGAACAGTTTGGTACTATTTGGAACCTTTGTCTTTTTGTCCTGCGTGTCCGCGGAAGATACGGGTGGGAGCAAATTCGCCGAGTTTGTGGCCGACCATGTTTTCGGTTACATATACGGGGATGAATTTGTTGCCGTTGTGGACAGCGATGGTAAGGCCGACGAAGTCAGGGGAAATCATGGAAGCGCGGGACCATGTCTTGATGGTGCTCTTCTTGCCGGATTCCTGGGCGGCGATCACACGTTGTTCCAGTTTGTAATGTATATACGGACCTTTTTTTAATGAACGACTCATAATGTTAGGATTTTAGATTATTTCTTTCTTCTTTCGATGATGTATTGTGAAGAATTTTTCTTCGGATGTCTGGTCTTATAACCCTTAGCAGGCATACCCTTGCGGGAGCGAGGATGACCACCGGAGGCGCGGCCTTCGCCACCACCCATGGGGTGATCGACAGGGTTCATGACGACACCACGGTTGCGCGGACGTCTGCCTAACCAGCGACTTCTACCGGCCTTGCCGGAGACTTCGAGGCTGTGGTCACCGTTGGACACGATGCCGATGGTGGCCTTGCAGGCGCAGAGGATCATGCGGGTCTCGCCGGAAGGCAGCTTGATGACGGCGTATTTGCCTTCGCGGGACATCAGCTGGGCGTAGGAGCCGGCGCTGCGGGCGATCTTGGCACCCTGGCCCGGACGCATTTCAATATTGTGAATGATGGAGCCGAAGGGGATCTCACCGATGGGCAGACAGTTGCCCAAGTCGGGAGAGACGCCTGCACCGCTGACGATGACCTGGCCGACCTTCATGCCGTGGGGAGCCACGATGTAGCGTTTCTCGCCGTCCGCGTAGAAAACCAACGCGATACGGGCGGAACGGTTGGGGTCGTATTCAATCGTCTTCACTGTGGCAGGGATACCGTCCTTCTCTCTCTTGAAGTCGATGATACGGTACATCTGCTTGTGGCCGCCACCGCGGTAGCGGACCGTCATTTTACCACTGTTGTTTCTTCCGCCTGTCCGGTGTTTCGGACACAACAGGCTCTTTTCCGGCCTGTTGGTGGTAATGTCATCAAATGCGCTTATGACTTTGAAGCGCTGACCTGGCGTTACTGGTTTGTACTTTTTTAATGCCATCTCTCTTAAATGTTACTGTAAAAATCGATTTTTTGATTCTTGTCCACGAACACGTAGGCCTTTTTGAAGTTGTTCTTTTGACCTGTTATGACGCCAGCCTTAGTATTACGGTTCGAGACTTTACCGCGTTGGATCAGAGTGTTAACGCGGACTACTTTAACACCATAAACGGCTTCCACTTCGCGCTTGATTTCGGGCTTGGTGGCCTCGCGGGTCACCATGAAACCGTAGCGGTTGTATTTTTCAGCCGTCTGCGTCATTTTTTCGCTGATGATGGGTTTTATAATGATACTCATTGTTTTTTCTTTTTAAGGTTTTGAAAATTATTCGCCTAACATTTTCTCCAGCTCGGGCAGGCTGTTCTCACAGATGATGAGGTGGCCGGCGTTGAGCACGTGGTAGGTGTTGGCCTCGATGGCGCGCATCACGCTGGTACGCTGCAGGTTGCGGGCGGAAAGCACCACGTTGCGGTTCGTCTCCGGCGTGAGCAGCAGGGTCTTCTGACCTTCCAGGTTGAGATTCTTGAGCATCTCCTTGTAAGCCTTGGTCTTGGGGGCGTCGAAGGTGAAGTCCTCCACCACGGTGATCTTGCCTTCCTGCTGTTTGTAGGTGAGGGCGGAGAAGCGGGCGAGGCGTTTCACTTTCTTGTTGAGCTTGAAACCGTAGTCGCGCGGGTGCGGTCCGAACACGGTGGCGCCGCCGCGGATGGTCGGGCTCTTGATGCTGCCGGCACGTGCGCCGCCGGTGCCCTTCTGCCGTTTCAGCTTGCGG
>JAIKYR010000179.1 GCA_024682995.1 Bacteroidales bacterium
ACAGGGGCGTTTTGGAGATGCTGTCGGCGCAGGTGGTATGTACGGCCATCCTGCCGACACGGCGCAGGAATTTCTCGGCGGGGAAGTCGAAGATTTGTTCGTAATACTGCCGGTTGTTTTGGAAAGTGAAAGTTTTTTGTCGCCAAAGGATGCGCAATGCGCAACGGCAGAAATAGTTGGCGCGGTACATCATATCCATGTCGCCCTCGAAGGCCACGGCACGGCTCATGATGCGGCAGTTGCGGGCTCCTAAGCGCACCAGCTCGTCGGCCAGCACCGGCTCGATGCCCGCAAAGGTCTTTGCTACAAAATGTTGAGTCTCCTCCATACGATTCTTTTGAGACGGCAAAGATACAAAAAAAACAAGCACCTGCATAAAGCAAGTGCTTGTTTTGGTGGAGCATACGGGAGTCGGACCCGTGACCTCCTGACTGCCAGTCAGACACTCTAGCCAACTGAGCTAATGCCCCGTTTGTTTTGAGGCTGCAAAAATACAAAAAATTTCATATACTCCGTCACACAAAAATATTTTTTTCAAAAACATGAATGTTGGTCTTTTTCTGGTTTCGTGGCATAATAACAAAACGAATTTTTCTACCTTTGCACGCACATTATAATGGGAGCTGTATTTTCGTAGAAATAAGAAGTTTTATTTTTGTAGAAATAAGAAGTTTTATTTTCGTAGGAATAAGAAAAAAATATACTAACCAACTAAGTTAAAACAATATGGGAAAAAAACTACAAATTTTAATGCTTGCAGCATTGTTTCTGCCTATGGTGTTGTTTGCACAGACGTTGACCGTGGCCGATGGCACAGAAACCAATTCGAAAGTGCCTGTCAATGGTTTCTGGGTTGACAGTTATTGTCGTTGCCAAACCATCTATCCTGCCAGTATGATTGCTTCTACAAGCGTGATGGTTGGCGGTTCCATCACGGGTCTGACGTATTATCTGTGCGATTCTGCCTCCGGTTTATGGGGAAATGCCCAGTTCGTGGTCAACATCAAGGAAGTGTTGAACAGCACGTTGTCGTCCTTCGTGGACATGATCGGTGCCACGACCGTTTACACAGGGGCTTTGGACGGCACCCACTCCACCATGAACATCACCTTTACCACGCCCTACACCTACCAAGGCGGCAACCTTGTGGTTGAAATCTATAACACGGAAGTGGGCGACTACGAGGCTTCTTCTTTTTACGGTGTTTCCGCATCACAAGCCAGCATGCAAGGTCACAACAGTTCGGGTTGGGATAATATAAGCGCTTCTGCTGAGGATTTCATCCCCAAGACCACATTCACCTATACCAACCCTCATTTTTCAGACTGGAACTTACTGCGTTCTTTCAACACCCTTGAAGGTGGACACTACGGCGTTGCCACTGATGGTCAATACATCTATACCAGTAACTGGCGTTCAGATATGCCATATTCTTTCTGCCAACATGACATATATGGTAATTACTATCAGGATTTCAACATTTCAGGTGTCTCTGGAATCCGGGACTTGACCTACGACGGCACCTATTTCTATGGGGGCGCCAGTGGATCCGAACTTTATCAGATTGATCTGGCTAATAAAACGCTGGTGTCCACCATCAACACGGAAGTCAGTGAAATCAGGCACTGTTCGTATGACCCGGTCAATGACGCTTTCTGGGTAGGGGGTTGGGATGATCTGCAGCTTGTCAACCGCGCCGGTCAAATCATCACATCCGTCGATAACTCTTCTTTGGTAACTATTACTGGCACAGTCTATGATCCCTATTCCGAAGGAGGACCCTATCTCTGGCTTTTCAGTCAGCCAGATTGGAATAATGCGTTTTTCAAATATGACATTTTAAACAATACGGTGGTTGCCGGTCCGTATGACTTAATATCCCTTCAACCCAATCTTCCAGAGGAATCAACATCAGGCGGCGCATTCGGCAGCGCATCCTACCCTTTCTACTCTGGCAGATTTGTCATTTTTACAAGCTCTCTGACAAACTCTCAATCTACACCCTCTCAGATTAATGTGTTTGACGTTGCCAGCACTATCGTCTCCTGTGAAGAGCATGTCCATGACAATAACATTTCCGTGTTCCCGAACCCGGCCAGCTCAACATTGAATGTGCACGCCGAGAACTATGACAACGTCCAGATCATAAACTCCCTCGGACAGGTGGTGTATTCCAACAAGGTCACGGACAACGACTTCCGCATCAACATTTCCGGTTTCAGCAAAGGCATCTATTTTCTCCGTCTGTACGGAAAGACGACCGCCACACGGAAATTCATCAAAGAGTAGTCTTTCATTTTTTTCTTTGTATCATCTGCTGTTATAGTAATAAAAAAGGGTGGCTGCGGCCACCCTTTTTTGCTACATTGGAAATTCGTTTTATTTCTGCTCGCGCAATTTGCTTTCGCGGGTCCAGTCAACGGTCATGCCGAAGAGGGAAACGCCTAAATAGCCACGCATCTTCATCGTCTTGTTGTCATTCACTAAACGGATGTAGGTTTTGTACGTGCCTTTCTTGCCGGGATATTTCAGTTTCCCGTTCTGATACTCCTTCTCTTTGGCGTTGTATGTCAAGCCGGTCATGAAGACCAGCCCGAGTTGGTTCTTTTTCTTGGGGTTCTCCACCCACACCACCTTGGCCTCGTAGGTGCCGTTGGCCGCCTTATAGACCTCACATTGGGAACCTTCCTTGGAAAAAGGGTCCACCGAATGAAAGATGCCGCAAATGGCATCCGGATTTTGGGCATAAAGCATGGAACTGACCATCAGGGCCGTTAATATCAAGATTATCTTTCTCATTTTCAATATTATTTAAATGATAAAACAATAGAATTATTCCTCGGGAGCAAACAATGGATCCCAAGCGGGTAGCATGATGGGCTTTTGGTCGAAAAGTTTAAGCGTGGCGGCGGGAATGTACTTTTCTTCCACCACCAAGCGGAACATATACTCATTGAACCACTCGTTGGTCATGATGAGGAATCCGTTGTGACCGTATTTGCTGCCCCAGCTGTTCTCCACCATCCACTTGATGGGTTTGCCCTCCTTGTCGAGGTCCACGGCGCAGAGGGTCATGGCGTGCGAGGAGAGACTGGCGTACGTCTGGATGCGCTGTTTCTTGTCCATGCCAAAGGTGGTGTTGAACAACGAACCGTAATCGAAGTTGTTCACATCCATATAGCCTTTGTCTCTGTCAAGAAACTTGCCCACATCGCAGGAGAAGTACATCATGGTGCTGTCTTTCAGCGAGGCGATGGCCATCTGGGCAATCTCCTCCATCGGCAGGTTGAGATACTTCCAATTGTTGCCGTCATACACATGGCGGTCATATTCAATCTCATACACTTTGTAATATTCGCGGGTGGGGTCGTTCATCACCATGTAATAGGTAGTGAAATCGTCGTTTGCGAACTTGGCCGCGAAGGATTTCGGGGTATAGGTCTCGGTGCTTACCACATTGCCTTTTGCATCGCGCTGTGTCCATGTGAACTCCGCGGGCGGCTCGCCGAAAGCGATCACCAGCATGCGATAGACGGTTTGCAGCATTTCCATCTTCTTGTCTTGCAGCATCTTCTCGGTCGTGCCTTTGTTGTTGGCCATATCCCGCAGAATCAGTGCATCCTCACGCAGTTTCAGTTTGATTAAAGAGGATATCTGCGAAGTGTGGTTGCTGCTGTAGGTTTCCGGCATGGCATCTTTCGGCATGATGCCGTACTTGGTCACCAGATTGGCAATGCCCGTGAACTGGCCGCCGTCGCTCAATGGATTTTGTAACAGCCATTTCATGGTTTCATCCTCCAAAGACTTGGCACGATTGTCCAGTACAGCCTGAAGGAAGAGATTGGACTTCTCTAACTGGTCCCAGAAGAAGGTGTAGCACTGCGAAAACTGGAAGTCAGACGGAAGATTATATTTACGGATGGCCTTCGAGCGCAGCA
>JAIKYR010000009.1 GCA_024682995.1 Bacteroidales bacterium
AGAAGGGGAATGGGCTTCGTGCGGCACCAAGGTGCCACGAGGTTAATTAGCAATGGTAAAAACTTGTCACTACAGGTCAACTTCTATATTGTTGCCAAGACAAAAATATAGAGAACGTATTGAAAGAGCTGAAATAGCAAAGCTGATTCCCGACAAAATATGTACCTTTGCACTTTCAAAAATTGAACGTTTAAATGGAAGGTACAAAACAATATGCGCTTGTGACTGGTTCCAGCTCGGGCATTGGATTCCAGTATGCCAGGGTGTTGGCGGAAAAGGGTTACCCTTTGATTATGGTCAGCAATGAGGAGGCCGTCGTGGAAAAGGCGGAAATGGTTCGGCAGGAGTTCGCCGTGGAGACCATCCCGTTGGTTCGCGACTTGGGCACACCGGACGCTGCTAAGGAACTGCACGGATATTGCCGTTCGCAAGGTTGGCCAGTGGAGGTCCTTGTCAATAATGCCGGCGTCTATCATGACCGCGATTTCCTGGATGACTCGGAGGCTTTCAACGAACTGATTCTCCACCTTCACATGACCACTCCCGCCATGCTGACCTACTTTTTTGGGCAGGATATGGTAAAACAAGGCCGGGGTTACATTTTGAATATGAGCTCCATAACCTCGGAAATCGCTGTGCAGCGTCTGGCTACTTACAGCGCCACCAAGGCCTTCCTTAAAAACTTCTCGCGTTCGACGCATGTGGAGTTGTACCATAAAGGCGTGTATGTCACGGCAGTCCGTCCGGGTGCGGTGAACACGGGCTTGTACAACATACGGCAATGGGCCACGAAGATCGGGCTTGTGCTCGGATACATCACCACGCCGGAGCGGCTGGCGCGGAGAGGCGTGCGCGCCCTCTTCCGAGGCCGCGCACAGGTCACCCCCGGCGTGTGGAACCATATCCTGCTGTTTCTGGTGGCCCGGCTGCCTACGTGTGCCTTGCGCCTGATCCGCCGATGGAAAATCTTCTGATGACACGGAGGTCCCTGAATGAGCCATAGAGTACAAATATGTAACAATAATTGATTTATATTGATAATAATGATGACAAAAGCTGAAAAATACAAATCCTTGCTGCCACAGATAGCGGCCTTGGTGGAAGGCGAACCGGATATGATTGCCAAGATGGCAAATGTGGCGGCCGCCCTGCATGAGGCATTCGGCTTCTGGTGGACCGGATTCTATCGTGTGGTGGAAAATGAACTGGTGCTCGGACCCTTCCAGGGTCCACTGGCCTGCATCCGTATTCCGTTCGGTCGTGGTGTGTGCGGCACTGCATGGCAACGGGGCGAGACCGTTATTGTACCGGATGTGCATGCGTTTGCCGGACATATCGCCTGCTCGTCGGCCTCGAACAGCGAGATTGTGGTGCCTGTTGTCCGCAACGATGCTGTCATCGCCGTTCTTGATATCGACAGCACCGACTATGCCACCTTCGACGAAACCGACCGCTTCTATTTGGAGCAGATGATGTCTTTTATGACAAAAGAGTAATGGGTTTCGGTTCTTTTGGCTGGATACCTCGCTGTTTGTCATAAGACCAAATTGGTCAGGAGGCCTTGGAATAAAACAACGGAAAGTGGCTGATCTCCGCCGTAAAGGTGTTGTGCCTTCGCGGCATTTTTTTACTCATTTTGTTAACAAATATCATGTTTGAATTTTTGGAATGTGAAACGAACATTCAACGATTGATGTTTTTTCTTACTTTTGCAGCGTGAACGATTATAAAAAACCGTAAAGATACCGAACGTCTATTCAGAATATGCCCTCCAAAAAATCATACGCGGGATTATGGATCATAGTGGTTGCGGCGGTGGTGTTGGAAGCCATCTCCTGCATCCAGTATTTTTACAGCCGTGCGGGTATTCGTGCCGAAGCGGAGCAACGGGCACAAAGTGAGTTGCGCCGTGCCGAGCTGGAAATCAATGTGGTGATGGTGGAAATGGAAGCTGCGGCAAAGATGTTGGCCGCTGTGACGGAACAGCATCTTGACAATCCGGATTCCGTAGCCGCGGCCACCCGGATGCTGTTGCAGACTATCCGGAATGTGAGTAGTGCCGGCATAGCCTGCCAGGCATACCTCTTCCCGGAGAAAGGACGTTGGTACGAGATGTGTAGCAGCCGCCAGCCGGATGGCTCGATCTATACGCGCCAGATAGGAGGGGCAGACCATGACTATTTCCAGACGGAATGGTATCACAATGGCCTTGATTCCCAAGGTTGCAAGTGGAGCGAACCCTATATGGACGAATATGGAGCCCGCACGATGGTGGTCAGTTGTACGTGTCCTGTCCGCAACGGGCAGGGCGAAGTGGTGGCGGTGGCCTGTGTGGACGTGTCGCTGAATTATCTGCAACGCATGTCGGAGTATTTGCAAATCTACAAAGACAGCTATTATTCCATCCGTTCTGGCAAAGGATTGGTGATTGTATCCGGTGAGGATACGGTTCCGGGACGCGACTATCAGATCTACGATGAAGACATTGACAAAACGGGATGGAAGATATCGATAATCATTCCGGAGGATGTTATCTTCGCCGACCTCAATCGTGTTGGTCTGATTGTGGGATTGCTGATGGCGCTTGGTCTGGCTTTGCTCGTCTTTATTGTATGGTATATCGGACGCAGCAATAAGCGTCTCATCCTCTCCATAGAAAAGAACCAGCATATGGAGAACGAACTTCATGTTGCCCGAACGATTCAGATGGCGATGCTGCCGAAAGTGTTCCCTCCGTTCAGCGACCGCCCGGACCTCAATCTCTATGGCATCGTCAATCCTGCCAAAGAGGTGGGTGGCGACCTGTATGATTTCTTTGTACGGCAGGACAAGCTGTTTTTCTGTGTCGGCGACGTAAGCGGCAAGGGGGTTCCTGCTGCACTGCTGATGGTGATGACCCATTCGATGTTCCGCAGCGTTACGGCGCACGAGGAGAACGCCGCTGCCATAGTCAGCGAGATGAACAGAACCATTGCCGAACAGAATACGGAGAACATGTTCCTCACACTCTTCCTCGGCGTTCTCGACTGTAAGACAGGCCGCCTTGACTACTGCAATGCCGGACATAATGCTCCAGTAATGAAGTCGAATGGCCAATGGAAAATGGTTGATGTGGTGGCGAATCTTCCGTTGGGCGTCGAGGCGGACTTTCCATACAAGGCACAGACAACGCAAATGGCGTACAGCGACCTGCTGTTCCTTTATACCGATGGTCTGACCGAAGCGGAGAACAGCAGCTACGAACAGTACAAAGAGCAGCGGATGCTACAAAGCCTGTCGTCCATGACCTGCAGCCGTCCGCGCGAAATCATCGAAAACATGCAGGCTAGTGTGGAAGCGTTCGTGGACGGCGCACGGCAGAGCGACGACCTGACCATGTTCGCTATCCGTTATCAGATTCCGGCCATCATCATGCGCAACGACATTCAGCAGATACCCACACTCGCTGAATGGATTGACGGACTGGCTATTCCCGATGAACTGAACATGTCGGTGAACCTTGCCTTGGAGGAGGCGGTGTGCAATGTCATGCTGTATGCCTATCCGAACAAGAACGGGCAGGTGCTCGTGGAATTTGACAAACATTCAGCGCTCAACGCTAAAAACCCTATGCTCATCTTCACCATCACCGATAGTGGCATCCCCTTCGATCCGACGCAGCAGAAAGAGGCCAACATTACCTCGCCGGCGGAAGAACGGAAGATAGGCGGGTTGGGCATTCATCTTGTCCGCCAGCTTATGGATGAAATCCACTATCGCCGCGAGGAAGATAAGAATGTGCTGACACTGATATATAAGAGAATTGTCCAATAGTATATAATTAACGAAATATAAAGCGTTTATGAAAACCGAAATTGTCACCAACGGCAGTCAGATCACCGCCAGATTCTCCGGCCGGCTAGATACCGCTGCTGCTGTGCAAACGGCTGAGGATGTGAGCCCTCTGTTGGAAGCCACAAACAAGGAGATTATCTTGGACTGCAGTGAGCTCGATTATATTTCCTCCTCGGGTTTGCGCATCTTCCTTGGTATCCGCAAGGAGGCCGCAAACCATGGCAGCAAGGTCGTGGTCCGCAATATCAGCACCGACATCCGCCAGGTCTTCATGATGACCGGCTTTATCAGCCTTTTTGAAATTCAGTAAATATGGATTCGCATACGGAAATTATCTTAGCGGAGTATGATCAGCAGTTGTCGCTTTTCCGACGGCTGGAACGCATCGTGCAAATCACCTTACAGGATCTTTTGGACAACAACAGACTGATGGTGACGGCTGTCAGCACACGTATAAAGGCACGCGAGAGTTTGTCCAATAAGCTGGAACTCAAAGGGGACAAGTACCGTTCCATCTGGGATGTCACCGACATTCTTGGCGCGCGTATTATCACCCTTTATACAGATGACGTGGACCGTATAGCCGCCATGGCGGAGCAGCTCTTCGACATTGATTGGGAGAATTCTGTCGATAAGCGCCGTTTGCACAATGCGGACAGTTTTGGCTACAATTCGTTGCACTATGTCTGCCGTCTGCCCAAGACGCTGGTCAACGAGCCCGAATGGCCGCAGCTGAACGAGGTTCGTTTTGAGCTGCAGCTGCGGACCACGTTACAGCACGCGTGGGCATCTATCAACCACGACATCGGCTATAAGACAGGAGTGGAGATACCACATATCTATATCCGTCAGATTAACCGTATGGCGGGATTATTGGAGATGGCGGACGACGAGTTCAGCCGTATCCGCACGGAGATCAACAACTACCGCCGGCGCGTGCAGATGCTTGTGCAGAATGGGGAACTCGACGATGTGCAGTTGGATGGCGACACCTTCCGTAGCTATCTGGAGGCACAACCGTTCGGAATGCTTAACCACCGCATTGCCGCCATCAACCAGGCGGAGATACAAGAGGTACCGTTGACTGGATATCTGCGTGTGTTTGTGGCACTTGGCTGCAAGACACTCGGCGATGTGGACCGCATGCGTGCGCAATATACAGAGCATGCCTACACCCTCGCACGTCATCAGCTTGGCAATACCGACCTGGACATCCTTTCCTCATCCGTCGGCATACAGAATATCTGCATCGTCTGTATCCTCGCCAATGGCGGTGGCAAGATAGGCCTCACAAGACTCTTCAATGCCCTTAACGGAGAAAACCCGCAAAATGAACTGTTAGCGGACATGACCTATAACCAGGCAATGAATTTGCCTTTTATGCAAAATAAATAATGGAAGCCATTAAGATTGACCTCAACGACTACGTGCGCACGGGCGAAGGAGCCAACGGCGCCAGTTATGACCATAAAACGGACAAGAGCATCATGCTCAAGATGTATTTCCGCAATTTCGAAGCCGCCGAAGTGGAGTTGGAGATGGCGCGGAAAGTGTATGCGATGGGGGTCCCCACACCCGAACCTGGCGATCTGGTGACCGACGGCAAGGCGATGGGTATCCGTTTCCGCCGTATTGAAGGCAAGAAAGCCTATTCACGGGCCTGCGGCGACAACCCCGAGCGCACCGAAGAGTACGCTCGGGAGTTTGCGCAACTGTGCAGGAAACTCCACGCCATCCATGTGGACACCATGCGGTTCGAGAATGTCAAAGACCGCCTGTACAAGATGCTGGCGGACAATCCCTTCTTCACCGACGAGCAGAAACAGAAGATCCACGATTTCATCGCGGCCGCACCCGATGCCGACACCGCCATCCACGGCGATCTGCAGTTCAGCAACGGTATCTTTGTGGAAAAAGAGGGCATGCGTACGCCCTATTTCATCGACCTCGGCGATTTCTGTTACGGCTATCCTATGTTTGACATCGGAATGGTTTATCTTTGTTGCTTTCTCAATGACGAGTCATGGACACGGGATGTGTTTCACATGTCCAATGCCATGGCCAGGCGTTTTTGGGACGCTTTCGCACCGGAGTATTTCGGCCATGATGCAAACCTTGATGAGATTGAGAAAATGGTCCGCATCTATGCTGGCCTGAAGACGCTTGTCATTGAGCGCGACACCCACCGTCCCATGCCTGAATTCCGTGCCATGTTGGAGGGTACGGTTTATTAAAGTTGTTTGAAGTTGAAAGTCAAGAGTTTATTGTTTTTAAAAAAAACATTCCAGAGGCCAACGACTAAAATCCAAAATCCAACGGGCAAAACTGTTTTACAGAAAAGAATTAGAAAATGGCAAACAAATACATGGACACAGGCCTGCTTGACCGGGCGATTGTTTTTGCCGTCAAGGCGCATCACAACAGCGAGCGGCGCGGCAAAGGCTTCCCGTATATCGTGCATCCGATGGAGGCCGTTGAGATAGTGGCCACCATCACGACCGACCAGGAACTTTTGGCCGCCGCGGCGCTGCATGATACCATCGAAGACACAGACGTGACGGTGGAACAAATACGTGCGGAGTTCGGCGACCGTATAGCAGATCTCGTGCAGGCAGAGAGCGACCGGCTTGTAGAAGGTGTGAGCGAGGCGGAGAGCTGGCACGACCGCAAACGGGCGGCTATTAAGCGCCTGGCTGCCGCTCCAAATGATGCGAAGATAGTGGCATTGGGCGACAAACTGAGCAATATGCGGGCCATTTGGCGCGATTATCAGCTTAAAGGCGATGAATTGTGGAAGATTTTCCATGTGACGGACAAGTCCTTGCATGAATGGCACTACCGTGGCCTGGCTGCATCGCTGAATGCTCTGGGCGACACTTTCGCCTATAAGGAATTTGTACGGTTAATAGATGAGGTTTTTGAATAATGATAATATGAATCCTACTTTTCACACTGTCGATGTCGTCATTTTTGCAGCCTATCTGCTGCTGATTGTGGGTCTGGGCATCTGGATTTCCCATCGGAAGAAGAATAAAGAGAAGACCGCTGAGGACTATTTTCTGGCAGGCAAGTCCTTGCCGTGGTGGACGATAGGTGCGTCGCTGATTGCCGCGAACATCTCAGCGGAGCAGTTCATAGGCATGTCGGGTTCGGGCTTTGCGGGTGGTTTTGCCGTGGCTTCCTATGAATTTATGGCCGCCCTCACCCTTATCATCGTGGCCAAATTCTTCATGCCCGTATTTGTGAAACAGGGCATCTACACCATCCCCCAATTTGTGGAGCAACGTTATTCCAGGAACCTTAAGACCATCCTTGCGGTTTTCTGGCTGGGCCTTTTCATTTTCGTGAATCTCACCTCGGTGCTTTTCCTCGGTGCCAAAGCTATTGACACCATCATTGGAGTGGGGGATGGCACGCTGATTATGCCCGCTATCTTGGGGTTAGGCCTCATTGCTGCCCTCTATTCCATTACGGGAGGCCTCTCTTCCGTGGCATGGACCGACATCTTGCAGGTTTTCCTGCTTGTGCTGGGCGGTCTCATTACTACCGTGGTTGCGCTGCATGTGATAAGTCCTGACGGTTCCATCACGCACGGCATACGCCATCTTACGGATGTGGCGGGAGACCGGATGCATCTGATCCTGCCCAAAGACAACCCCGAATACCATAATATGCCCGGCATCGCGATGCTGATTGGCGGACTATGGGTTGCGAATCTGTATTATTGGGGCTTCAACCAATACATTATCCAGCGAGCGTTTGCAGCCAAGTCGCTGCCCGAGGCGCAGAAGGGGTTGGCGTTCGCGGCGTTCCTCAAGTTGCTTATTCCCTTCATCGTGGTCATTCCCGGCATTGTTGCCTATGTGATGTACACCGAGGGCTCTTTTGGTGCCGTGGAGGCACTTACCAAGGCTGATGGCGCGCTCAATAACGACAACGCCTACCCCTGGCTCATCAGCACCTTTATTCCCACAGGACTTAAGGGGTTGGTCCTCGCGGCGTTAGCGGCGGCCATCGTCTCTTCGTTGGCCTCCATGCTCAATTCGGCATCCACCATTTACACCATGGATATCTACAAACCCTATATTGCTCCGAAGGTGAAGGAGAAAACGGGAAAGGATGTGAGCTTGGTGCTGGTGGGACAGGTCTCCGCCGGCCTTTTCCTCATAATAGCCTGCCTCATTGCCCCGCTGTTCGGCAGTGTGGGCCAGATGTTCCAATACATACAAGAATACACCGGTTTGGTGAGTCCGGGCATCCTCGCCTTGTTCCTTTTGGGATTGTTTTGGAAGAAAACCACCAACAAGGGTGCTATCACGGGTGTGGTGCTCTCGATTCCCATTGCGCTGGCACTCAAATTCTTACCTGTGGATATGCCGTTTATAGACCAGATGTTTTACACCTGTCTGCTCACCATGGCCATCATCGTGATGGTGAGCCTGTGTACGTGCGAGAAGGAGGATGATGTGCGAGCCATCACCTTGACCGCTGATATGTTCCAGACCAAACGTGACTTCCACATTGCGGCTTACGCGATATGTGTGCTGTTAGTGGTGATCTATGCGGTGTTCTGGTAATAAAAGTTGCTCTTTTGGGAGCAGGGAAGGGTAATACGTTTTAAAACAGATTATTGTGAAGACCTACTCCTCAATGGAGAACTTGTTGAGGTAGAAGCCGTTTTTGCTGATGCCGGAAACGTAGAAATTCTCATCGTCGGCAAATTCGATGCCGCGCATCACCTGATCGCCGTTGGGTAGGACGCGTTGCGTGATTTCCTGGTCCGGTGTGAGGGTCATCAGCACACACTTGTCAGAGGTGTTCATCTTCAGTCCACCCATGTTGCACACGGTGCCGTTGCCAGGGTAGGGGATGTTCTTCGAATCGTCGTTGAAGAGGAAATAGAGGTTGCTCTTATGTGTGAAGGCAGAGTAGGAGATGTTGTGCAGCTTCCAGTCTTGCGGAACGCTGGATCCGCCGCCGATCTGCTGTTTCTCAATCATGGAGAAGGCGGAGGTGCCGTCGGTTTTCAGTGTGGCAATCAGGATGTTCTTGGTCAACAGCTGATAGGTGGTGGAGTGGGTGTTCATGTCATAGATCTCCTTGACGAAATGGTGTTCGCCACAGAGGGCAAGGCTGCCGTTTTCCAGCTCGTAAATGTCGTCTGCCGTGATGGAATATTGCTGGTTGGCCAGCACGCGGGCCAGTCGGGCAGGGGCGTTCTTCTGCGCGTAGTTGCTGCTGAAGTCGAAACTCTTGGCCTCGGAGAAGGTCTCGGATTTGGTGTCGAAACGGTAGAAGAAGTAGCCGTTCGACTGCGTCATGGTGTTCTGGTAGGTGTCGGTGAAGAAGCCGGCGATGGCCAAGTCGCCGTTGGAGAGCACCTTGCCTGTGAAGTTCTGTGGTTTGCCGAAGGTGGCGTCGGCGGTAAAGGTTTCCGAACCGCTGCTGTTGGCCCGGATGACCAGGAATTGCACGTCCGACACTTTGTTGCCCTTGACGTTGCAGGTGTAGGCCGGCACATATATGTTGCCGTCGTTGTCCACCGACAGGTTGCCCAACGAGAACGACTGTCCTTTGAATTGCGGCTTGACAGGCCCGTTCCACACGAACTCGCCCTCGTCATTGATGACGACGGCGTGGATGTTCTCCAGCATGCTGTTCTTACCGGTGACCATGACCAAGGCGGCCATCAGCTTGCCGTTCGGGGATGTTGCCGTTTTGTAGGAAGGCCAGAAGTGGGAGTTGGCTGTCGTGTTCACGGAGTTGATGTCCGTGACCGAAACAGCTTGGTCCTTTTTTTCAAAGGCGGCGATGGAGAAGGTGACCAGGTCTCCTTTCTTGTTTGTGCTTCGGTAGAGGGCCACAATTTGGTCATCGGTGTTCAAAGCCCCCAGCAAGGTGTGCATGCCGGACAGGCTTACGGTTATATCCTCGAATTTCATGGTGTTTTTGTCCACCACGTAGATGTGATTGGTGTTGGTCTTGGATTTGCTGGGCACGCCCACATAGAAATAGTTGTGGTCGGCATCTTGTCCGATGGGGGCTCCTACTATCATCGGGCGCATGAGCCACATGTTGGAAACTGGCTTGGAAAGCATGGTCTTTTGTGCCTGAAGGTTGAGAAGGGCCAGAATCAGACACAAGAGGATAGTCGTTTTTTTCATAGCTTTATTTTTAATTGGTTTATTATTGATATTCAAATTGAGCGGCAAAGATATGCTTTTTTATTTTAGAAAGATGAAAAAATGCTGAATGGTTGCAGTCTGTATGTGATTTTTTCTTTATAATAACAGAATGTCGTTTACAATAGAAAAAATGATATTTTTGCATTTTTAATGAAAAGATGTTCCGACAAATTCTATTTTCCTTCTTCTTGTTATTGATGATGGCCGTGCCGCAGTGCATTCAGGCCCAATCGCCCGCGAAATACTGGATCCGTTTCAAGGATAAGGCGGGGACACCTTATTCCGTACAACATCCTGAGGAATTTCTGTCCCCGCGTGCGATAGAACTCCGCCAGAAGCATGGGATTGCCATCGATGAGACGGACTTGCCGGTGAATCCGGACTACATACGCCAGGTGCTCGCCACCGACAGTGCCAACCGCCTATGTGTGCAGTCGCGTTGGCTGAATGCTGTGACCGTGTATGTGGAGAATCCCCAGGTTGTTATGGCGATTTCGGAGTTGCCGTTTGTGGTGGAGATAGAGCGTACCTTACGCATGTCGGAAACGGAGGCGGACACGCTACCGGCGGTGCGCTACTTCTCCAAGGCGAAGCCCGCTTGCCATTATTATGCGGATGTGCGTCTTCATAAGGATTTTGACTACGGCAAATCCGTTGAACAGATTAGGATGAACAACGTCCACTGGTTGCATCGGATGGGCTTCCGGGGGGAGGATATGCGGATGATGGTGTTGGATGGAGGCTTCCGCAATGCCGACACGTTGGGATTTTTCAAGCGTTTGCGTAAAGATCACCGGTTATTGGGCGCACGCAACATGGTGATGGCCTCGGACAACATGTTCCGCACGGCCACGCATGGCACTACGGTGCTCTCGTGCATCGCCTCCTACAAGCCCGGTGTGCTGGTGGGTACCGCCCCGATGGCGCAGTTCTACCTGTGCCAGACGGAAGACGGACGTACGGAGAACAAGATTGAAGAGGACAACTGGGTGGCCGGCATTGAGCTGGCCGACAGCTTAGGCTGTCAGATTTTGAACTCCTCGTTAGGATACACGGTGTTTGATGATTCCACCCAGATGCGCTCGTATGAGGATTTGGACGGCACGGTGAGTCGTGCTTCGATGGCGGCCTCCATAGCTGTGTCGAAAGGTATGATTGTCTGCAACAGTGCGGGCAACGAGGGCTCGAAGGAATGGAAACATATTGGCGCTCCTGCGGATGCAAACGGCATCCTGACCGTCGGGGCGGTGGATTTCAATGGCAACCATGCTTTTTTCAGTTCTGTCGGTCCGGCAGCGGACGGGCGTGTGAAACCGGACGTGTGCGCCGTGGGCTTCGGCACCTGGACGGCTAATGCCAGCGGTCGTGTCAACAAGTCCAGCGGCACCTCGTTCTCCTCGCCGCTGATGGCGGGCATGGTGACCTGCTTGTGGCAAGCTTTCCCCGACAAGTCCAATGTGGAAATCATGGAGGCAGTGCGCAGGAGCGGCAGCCAGTACGACAAGCCTGATGAAAAGATGGGCTATGGCATCCCGGATTTCTTGAAAGCGTATAATACTCTTCGCCAGCCGGCTCCCAATTACAACATCGTCTTCGATTCCTTTGTGGCAAAGGATAATGTGATTACGCTGCATGTCGCGGCAGGGACCGAACCGTATGTCGCTCTGCCGAAGTCTGTGGCACGCAAGGTCCATGCTCCCCGGATCAAGAGTGAGAACGGTCTCTATCATATTACCGTTGAATTGCCTCCCTTGCCAAGGTCCAAGCGTTTCCGTGTGATGGATTTGGCGATACAGATTGGGAATGAAATGTATTTTTACACTATTGCACAAGAATAATACAATTATGAAAACATCCAACAATAGGATAACCCTAACCAAGATTTTCACCTTCGTTCTGATGGTTTTCGGGATGTTGTCGCTTTCGTCCTGCACCGCATTGGACCGTTGGCTCTTCCGCGCTTCCGATTATTCCATCTTCCCGTCTAAAAATGAGGATGACAGTCTGATTCAGGAGTGGGATTTGTATTGGGATGATCTGGATTACGACATCTGGTATGATGAGAATGAATACGAATAACGTATCGTGCTTATTTTTTACGCCTGGTTGTTTCCCGGGCATAGCTTTGCGCAGTGCTTGATGATGTCGGAAGCGTACTCGAAACCGGCATCACAGATTTTCTTGCCTCTATTGCCATCGTAACCCATGACAAGATGCATGGTTTCATATCCAGCCAGAATGGAGGCCAGCAACTTTCGGTCACGTTTGCCCGCTGCCTCTTTGTACTTTTCTATTGACGGTCGGCCTTTGCCTTTGCGCACCTGTAGTGCCGCATCCAGGGCAATCAGGCATCCGTTCCACAGGGTTTTCCCCGCCATCTTAATGTATTTGCTGTCGGTGTAAATTTTAATCTCGGGGTCGTAGTTAGCCTTCTTGATGACCTCCTCCGCGTTTGCCACATATCTCCAGGCCTCTTCAATGGGATTTTTCTTCTTCATAGATAAGTTTATTATTAGTTAATATCTTCGACTGCAAATATACTATGAAATACACTGTTTGTCAATAGAGAAATGATAATTTTTTACCTTTGAAAATCAGATATTTAAAAATTTGGTATTTGTTTTTAATAATTAATAGTTAATTTCATGCTATTGTTTTGGAGTAAAATCGCGCATGAACAGGCTTTCGCCATTTTTTTGAATTTTAGAGTGAATGTTTTTGTTTTGAGCCTTGAAAAGCCAAGGCGTTTAATTGAAAATTTTGATGCGCAAAAGTACATCGCTCGGCAACATGTCCTTCACTTTCACAAGGCTTGCAAAAGTGTTAGTGGCGTGCCTCCGGCACGCAGGGTCCTCATGTGGCTCGTAGCCTCGCACTTCGTTGTCGCTCGTGCGGGGTTAATAGTCTTGCGTGCGTTCCGCACGCGTGCGATGTAATAGATTGGTTGCCAGGTATGATAAAGTGGCGAAGTCGAGTGCTGCAAGGGTACATCAAAAGCTTTGTTAAGATGTTTTTCTTCAGGCCTTCGCAATGCCCTACCTATACCCGCACACCTACGGCGTGCGATCGTTCGCACGTGGCCGATCGTCTTTAGCCAAGCCCTTCAGCTCCGACGGGCCGGAATGAGGGTTTGAAAGCCTGTGCTCATTAGTTGCTTAGTTTCCCAATTTCTTTCCACTACCCCGCCCTTCGGGCACCCCTTCTCAAGAAGGGGAGTTTTGGGATGCCCGCACGAGTGTGCGGACAATGGATAGTTGCTGACACTCGCTCAATCATAGGTGAAAAACAAATCATTCAGCTATGATAATTGACATTCTGCGATGCCATAAGGACAATGACAAGCCAACCTCTACATCATTGCTTTAACTATTAATTGTTAATTGTTAATTGTTTACTTCGCTAACTCCAGTTTGCGGATGTAATACTCGATTTCGTTGACGAGAATGTTTTTCCGGATAACCCGTTTGTCCTTGTCTAACAGATACATGTACGGGATAGTCCGCGTTTCGTATAGGTCTTGGTTCTCGATGGACTGGTCGAAGTTCCAGCCGTGCAGATAGTTGGCGGCA
>JAIKYR010000088.1 GCA_024682995.1 Bacteroidales bacterium
GAGGCCACCGTCAAGCAGATACATTTCGAGATGAACAAGCTCGTCAACGAGCAGAACCGCATGATCATCGGATGCAGCCCCTATCTATCGTGCCGTCGTTTCGCGGCGTGCACACCTTTTCTTCGTGGCACACGTTTGCCATGCCGCGAGGGGATGTGCAGGGGCATCATTGCTACAGATATGCAACGCCTAACGGCGTTAGGGGTGAGGAATAAAGAACGAAGAACTGAGAACATAGAACCGGAAATCGAAAATCGAAAACCGCAAATCGTTTATTTATTGTCGGACAAATCCAGACAAAAACGGTACGGCAGCAGGGCATCCTCGCCGGCATAATCCACCCCGATGCGCGGGGTGACGTGCACCGCGTTGTCCGGCACCATCACTCCCCTATCCTCTATCCAAACGGCATCCGACTGCAGCGAGAGACCGTTGTCGGCCACGGTGAGGCCCAGCAGTTTGCTCACCTTGCCCGGGCCGATGCCGATACCGTTGGTCATCCGTGTTTTGCCGGTCCGGCGAAGCATCAGCTCCTCCCCGTGGGTAGGCACAATGCCACGAATCAGAATGGCATCGGGAACATCTACCACATTGGTGACTATATTCAACATGGAGTGGATACCATAGCATAGATACATGTAAATGACCCCGCCTTCGTGGTACATCATCTCGTTGCGGCGTGTACGCCGGCCACCGTAGGCGTGGGAGGCCTTGTCAGCAATGCCCTTATAGGCTTCCACTTCCACGATGATGCCGCCAGCCAGCTGGCCCCTCTTGAGAGTGAACACGTACTTTCCTAACAAGTTGCGTGCAACGGTCAGGACATCCGATTGAAGGAAAAAAGAGGGCTCGATTCTCATACGATTCAGAATTCGGCGGCGAAAATACAGAAAAAAAGGATGCAATGGTCAGCAACCAGGCGACTGTCATTCAAATAAAAAATCCTATCTTTGCAACTTCTAAAACCAAACCGTATGACCTTTGACGAACTCCGCGCGCAGCATCCCGTATTCACCTACGAAGGGTACGACTATTCCCGTGAGGGCAACAACCTGCGCATCCGATTCCGCTACTGCATCGGCGACCACATCCGCTTCGAGCCCAAGATGCTCTTGAAGCCCGGACGTCACGCCCGTTTCCCTGAAGAGCTCCGGACGTTGGAGGGCATTATCTTCCACATCGGGATGATCGAACTCATAAGTTATTGGAAGTGCACCTGCAGTCCTGTGATTCGCATCCTACCGCACCGGCTGAACGCCGACCAGCAGGAGTGGTGGCGCAAGCTTTTTTGGCTTGGCTTGGGCGAGTTCCGCTACACCAACAACCTGCACACCTCCCCGACTGATTTCTTCGATTTCGAATTTCCAGAAGATGCCGTCGAGATCCCCACGTCCGCGTACCTGCACGTAGAGCCAGACAATCGCGTCATCGTGCCTATCGGGGGCGGCAAGGACTCCGTGGTGACTTTGGAAGAGTTGCGGACAAGCCGCGAGGTGGTCCCGTTCATCATCAACCCTCGCGGGGCGACCATCGAATGCGCCCGCGTGGCGGGCTTCGCTAGCGCGGACGACATCATCATCCTGCAACGGGAGATCTCGCCCCGCCTGTTCGAGCTCAACAAAGAGGGCTACCTCAACGGACACACGCCCTTTTCAGCCATGCTGGCCTTCTACACTACCCTGCTGAGCGCCGTCACCGGCATCCGCGACGTGGCCCTGTCGAACGAATCCAGCGCCAACGAGCCCACCATCCCCGGCACCCAGATCAACCATCAGTATTCCAAATCCTTAGAGTTTGAGCTGGACTTTCGCGACTACGTGGACCTGTTCATGAATAGCTGTAACCACTACTACAGCTATCTGCGCAAACTCACCGAACTGCAGATTGCGGAACGTTTTGCCCAGCATCCGCAATATTTTCCTGTATTCAAAAGCTGCAATGTGGGGAGCAAGGAGGACAAATGGTGCTGCCATTGTCCCAAGTGCCTCTTCGCCTACGTCATCCTGTCGCCGTTCATTGACGATAGCACCATGGTCCGCATCTTTGGGGAGGACCTGCTTGACAAAGCGGAACTCGCTCCGACATTAGACGAGTTGGACGGCATGTCCAAGACCAAGCCCTTCGAGTGCGTGGGCACCATCCGCGAGGTGAACCAAGCAATGCGCCGTCTTTGCAACACCCGCCCCGACAAGGCATTGGTCAAACATTACATCAACAAATCCCTGGAAATGTTGGAGGACAATATGCTGGAGGAGTACTTCAATATGGCACCGTGACAATTAACAATTATCAAAATAATTAATAGGGGATCAAGGATTTGGAGTTTGACTATGAACCTTGACTATGAACTTTGAACTTTAATACTTTCTTACTTTTACACTTTCAACTTTATAAACTTTACGAACATTAAAAACATATTTATGAAACCCACATTACTCATTTTAGCAGCCGGCATGGGCAGTCGTTACGGCGGGCTGAAGCAGCTGGACCCGATGGGGCCCAACGGTGAAACCATCATGGACTACTCGGTCCGATATGCGGTGGAGAGTGGTTACGGCGGCGTGGTCTTCGTCATCCGGCGCAGCATGGAGGAGGATTTCACCAAGCTCATCCTGCCCCGCTATGCCGACAAGATCCCCGTGCGCTATGTCTTTCAGGAGCTGGACATGCTGCCAGCGGGATTTACCGTCAACCCAGAGCGCAAAAAACCCTACGGGACGGCCCACGCCATCCTGGTGGCCAAAGACGCTATCCACGAACCATTCACGGTCATCAATGCCGACGACTTCTACGGGCGCGACGCTTTCCAAGTGATGGCCGACTTCCTCTCGCATGTGCCTGACGCAAAGCCAACCACCTACGCCATGGTGGGTTACCGTCTGGACAAGACCCTATCCAAACACGGGACCGTATCGCGGGGTGTATGCCAGACCGATGACGAAGGCTTCCTGCGCACCATCGTGGAGAACCACAAGGTGGGCTATACCGACAACGGCATCGAGAACATTGAGGAGGGGCTGATGGCACGCTACGACGGCAGCGAGCCCGTGTCGATGAACTTCTGGGGCTTCACCCCCGACTTCTTCGACGGGCTGAACACACTTTTCGAGGATTTCCTCCGCAGAAACGAGCAGAACATCACCGCCGAGTTCCCCATACCGGACGTCATCACGCACCTGATGCGCACACAAACTGCCCGCATCAAAGTGCTGCACAGCAATGCCGAGTGGTTTGGGGTGACCTACCAGGAGGACCGCGCCTACGTGGTGGACAAACTGAAACAGCTGGAAGACTGATCTCAAAAATTTTTTCCGAATATAATAATCATAAAAAATAATCCGTTATGAAACTTTTATTAATCAGTAACTCAACTAATTACAAAGAGCCTTATTTGGGATGGTGCCAACCGCTCATTGCAGAATTTTTAGAGGGAACCGCAAAAAACATCGCCTTCCTACCCTACGCCGGCGTGGATGTGGGCGGCAAGGTCTATCCTGCCAGCTATGACGCCTACACAGAACGTGTGCAGAAGGTGTTCGACAATTTCGGGAAGAAAATCCTGTCTGTCCATGCCAGCGACAATCCCGTGGACATCATCAACAAGGCCGACATCATCATGGTAGGCGGCGGCAACACATTCCACTTAGTGGCCGAGATGCACCGCAACAAGCTGATTGAGCCTATCCGCCGCAAGGTGATGGAGGGCACGCCCTATATCGGATGGAGTGCCGGCAGCAACGTGGCCTGCCCCACCCTGTGCACTACCAACGACATGCCCATTGTGATGCCGGAGAGCTTCAAGTGTCTGGACTTAGTGCCGTTCCAGATCAATCCGCACTACATCGACCCGTACCCGCAAGACATCAACGACACCATCCGTCACGGTGGGGAAACGCGTCAGGTGAGACTGAACGAATACCTGGCTGTCAACCAGCAGATGACGGTAGCCGGCCTGCGTGAGGGCACGGCCCTGTGGGTGGAGAACGAGCGCATCACCCTGCGCGGCACGCGGGAAATGATCATCCTGCGGTACGGACAGGAACCCGGCGCGAAGAAACCGGGCGATGAGTTCGGATTCAATCTGCGGTAACAACCCGATGAATTCTTCTATTAACTACCAGATTCTAGACCTGTAAACCTGTCAAGGTATCATCGCCCACTCTCCCATTTTGCCACATTCTGTTCAATGTAAGTGGCTATTCTGTTCATCTCCTTGCCATTGCGGATTATCCGGTCATAAAATCTTAATTGCCAACCGAAAACCTGGTCATTTTGACGGGCATATTTGGACACAGCCGTTTTCATTCTGGATATAATATGAGATAATCGTCCGCATTTATTGGCAACATTTTGCATATATACATTTTTAATTGTTTCGGATTTCCCAACGTTCAATTGTTTTATTATAGGGCCGTCATGATATGGCGGCCCTGCATTTTCAATTATGACAATTGCATGAATGTGATCCGGCATTACTTGCCAAATCGGGACTTGAACATCATCATGTAACATTTCCATTTTCATCAAACAATCATTTGCAAATCTTCCTATTGGGGTTAAATGCATAACACCTCCAGAAATCTCACCAAAATAATGTTCTCGATTTCGTGTGCAGATTGTCACAAAATACCCGCCTCCGTTATAATCATGCCATGCTGCACGCACAGATTTAATTCGATATTTGTTTTGAAATTTTTCTTCAGACATATTTTTGTTTTTCGTTTATAACGGATCATATATTTAAATTATTGTTAACAATGAAATATTTTTCAAAATTCGGATTCCGTCATCGTAGAGCCGCCATATTATGACGGCTCTACGATGGCGAACCACAATAACAATCACACAATGGCGTTCCAACGATTGCGCCCTCACAATTGGGGCAAATGACATACAATAAATCGTTTTTATTACATAATTTTAAATGCCATATACGAACAACAATCATTTCGTATTTCATGCAATAAATCGTGCACTGAATCGTTAATACGGACGCATTAAAAAGGAGGATTAGTATGTATATAAAAACGTTGGTTAAAACGATTTTCACAATGATGATTATTTGCTGGGGGACGCAACTGCAAGCCCAGACGGAAGATTCCTGCTTTGCCAAAGCACCAGCGGAAGTGGGTGTGGGACAACAATTTAAATATATCATTTCCAGTACTGGAAGAGGCGAAGTGGTATCCACGGATTTCGGCAAATTTGAGTTTGTAAGCGGACCGAGTGTCGGCTCCAGCACATCCATCTCCATCAACAACGGGAGCGTGCAGCAGCAGACCACTTACACCTACACATACTATCTTTCCGCCCCGAAGGAGGGCAACTTTACGATTCCGGGGGTCAGTCTGTCCATCAACGGGCGCATCTATCGCAGCAACATGGTGGAGGTGCGTGTGACGAAAACACCCAAGAGCCAACCTCAGGAGGAGCAACAGGCCGACAACTGGTTCCATTTCGAGTGGCCAGACTTCCAGATGCCCGACATGGACTCGTTTTCTTTCGAGTGGCCATTCCAAAACCAGCAGCGGCCGAAGTTTCCCAACGAGCAGCAGCCCAAGAGCCAGCCGGACAAGTCCTCCAAGGCACCCGCCAAAATCGGCAAGGAGGACATGATGCTGAAAGCCACCACCACCACTTTGGAAGCCTATCAGGGAGAAGCGGTGGTCGTCACTCACAAACTGTATGTGAAAGAGGATATTAGCGGGTATAGCATTGAGCGGGCCTCCTTTGGCAGCAGCAACGACGTGTGGATGGATCCGTTGGAGCTGAACCGGCAGGAAAAGAGCACCGAGACCCTGAACGGTAAAACCTACACGGTGTTCACCATCAAGCAGACGGCCGTTTATCCGACCAAAACCGGCAAGATTGTCATCCCTAAGCTGAATGTCATTTTAGCAATCCGAGTGCCCGCCACCAGCCGGGATCCCTTCTGGGGCATGTTCCAGACCTACCAGACACAGACCGTGCAGCTCACCTCCAACGAGCTGACAGTAAAGGTTAAAGCCCTGCCCGGCGCACGCAATGACGGCAAGACGGAGGTGGTCGGTAATTTCAACATCACCTCCAACATCAGCAAGACGGACGCTTATGCCAACGAACCCATCACCTTCACGGTCACAGTGTCGGGCAACGGCAACCTGCACCATGTGAGCAACGAGGATTTCAACATAGATTTCCCCGCCGACTGCGACGTGACCTACCCGAAAGTCATCAGCCACATCTCCGCCAAAGGCGACATCGTGAGCGGCACCAAGACCTTCCGCTTCACCATCATCCCAAGAATGGAGGGTTCTTATCTGATCCCAGGGGTAAAATACACTTATTATGACTATGACAGCGGCAGTTACAAAACATTGACCACTCAAGATTACCAGCTTGAAATCCAGCCTGCCCGAACTCGCGAAAACCCTTATAACGACACGGAAAGCAAGCCGAAAAGCAAGGTGAAAACCTACAAGATTTAATTAACATTCCCCCTTTCATAAAATTCGCATCTCTGCTTTTTTTTTCTTATTGAAAATCATACATTTGCCCACTAATATTGGGTATTTGTATTAATGTATAATATGAAACAACGCCGGAGATTGCGATACGGGCTGACAGTTTTGTTTGCCCTATGGCTGGTTGCTTCTGTTTTCGGGCAGTCGCCGGTGGATACTATCCCCATCACAGGACATAAAAACATACAAGGATGTACCGGTTTCATCGTCCCAACAACCGACACAAACGGTTATTGCATTACCAACAACAACGGCTCCATCACAATAAATCCGCCCTCCGGATGCGGCGTACATCTGGAAGGTTCGTACATCATCACCAATTTCACGTATAATGGTGTGGTGGAATTCAAGGACCATATTTACATTTACAACGGACCCTCCACATCATCACCCTTACTGGCAGATGCTACCGATGCCGGTTACGTGAATGCCACCTCAACCGGCCCAATGACGATCCGGTTCTCCACCAACTATATGTTCCAATACAACGGCTTCCAGCTTAAATACACCTGTGTAGCCGGTTGTTCCTGCGAGAACGACTATCCGTTGACCTTTTCCTGGAGCAACGACGTGCTGACAGTGGAATGGCTTTCCTCGCAATCTGGAGCCTCCACCGGTTACACGCTGGAATATGGCCCTGACGGCTTTGTGCCGGGCACCGGCACCATTATTTCCGGCATTTCCGAACCGCGCTACCGCATCGCAGGTCTTGTTCCCAAGAACAAATACAATTTCCGCCTTCTCTATCCCTGTGCCGACACTTCCAATCCCGTAACAGACAGCTACACCATTCCGGAAACCACCATGTGTATTGACATGCGTGACCTGAACCGCTCGAATATCACCTGCACATACGGTGGTTACGGAGCAAATGGCAATCCTTACGAGCACATCGGTATTGTTGCAAGTCATCACAGTGTTGTCCTCCGACAGAGTTTTGACCCTTACACGTCCGGACTACTCCCGATGATTCCAGACGGGGAAACCTACTCCGTTAAATTAGGCAACGCAAAACCAGCTGAAAGTGAAAGCATAGCATACACATACACAGTAGATACCACCATAGGCGACATCATCCTGCTGAAATACGCGGCTGTTATGGAGTTGCCCAATCACTCTTTAAGCAATCAGCCGCGCTTTGACTTGGAAATTCTGGACCAATCCGGTCATATTATTGATGCAAACTGCGGGCAAGCCCAGTTCATTTCAAGCCAATCTTTGGGATGGAATGAGTTTCATTACCGGTCGGCAAGTGATATTTACAACGCGACGCAACCAAAGTACAACAATCACGATGTTCTTTGGAAGGATTGGACCAACATTGGTTTTAATATCTCAGCCTACCATGGTCAAACCATCACCATCCGGTTGACCAACCGCGACTGTGGTGAGGGGGCCCATTGGGGCTGTGCCTATTTCAACCTGGGATGCATGAAACGGAAGTTGACTGTGGAGCAATGCGGCGATGCAGTAACCAACACCTTCACTGCGCCGGCTGGTTTCAACTATAACTGGTACTATGCGGACGATCCAAGTACAATTATCGGGATGGACCAATCCATCACCGTGCAGGTAGATCCCAGAAAAACGCTTATCTGCGAGGTCTCGGATCTGGAGGGCAATGGCTGTGGATTCCAGTTGCAGGGTGTTCTCAATCCCATTGTTCCGGAAGCCGACTTCGACATCGAACGCACGCCTTGCAGACGGCAATACACCTTCCACAACAACAGCATCATCTCCAATGGAACTGCCACGCCCTACGCCACCGAGTGTGAGAGTGCCCATTGGAACTTCGGCGACGGAACCACCTCCCAGGCATACAACGCCACGCACACCTACGCGCAGCCGGGCACCTACACGGTGACCTTGGTTAGCGGTATGAACTTGGATGACTGTTTGGACACGCTCCAGAAAACACTCGTCGTGCCGGTGGACACCACCGAATTCCGTGACACCGCCTGCGTGGAGTACTGGTGGAACGGCCAGCGTTACGATGCCAGCGGCGACTACACGCAACACATTCCCCGTCCGGGAGGCCTGTGCGATTCCGTGGTCACGTTGCACCTCATCATATATCCAGAATACAAACATTACGATACAGTATCTCTCTGTGGAAGCGACCTGCCCTACACATACGGCGACACTCTTTTCCCCATTGAAACCCGAACCGGGGTATATCCGATTCTATTCCATTCGCAACACGAGTGCGACAGTATCATCCATCTGCGGCTCATTGTCAATCCACCCTACTCCACCCGCGACACAATGTCGGTTTGTCCCTCGCAATTGGCTGCCGGTATTCCTTACGGCGACAGTCTGCTATACAGGACGGGCACCACACCCGTGCATTTCCTCAGCAGTCAGCAATGCGACTCCACCGTATGGATCACCCTCCTTCCACTTTCCAACACATACGACACCGTACGGGTGGACACCTGTGACCTGTTCACATGGATTAACGGACGAACATACACACAAACTGCGACCGACACCGTTATGCTCACCAATGCCGCCGGTTGCGACTCTATTGTCACCCTATTGCTCAATATCCGCCATTCCACCTCTGGCATTGACACTATAATCGCCTGTGATTCTTACCATTGGATTAATGATAGTACCTATACGGCAAGTACACACGCGCCCACTTTCACGCTAACCAACGCGGCAGGATGCGATTCTGTGGTCACGCTGCACTTGACCGTTAATCCTGTTTATGAGCGCCCCGACACCGTCACTCTATGCGGCAGCGACCTGCCATATTTGTACGGGGACTCCCTTTTCCCCATTGAAACCCGGACTGGCGATCACCGTATCCTGTTCCATACCCAGCAGAATTGTGATTCCGTCATCTGGCTGCATTTGGTGGTGAATCCGCCCTACAGCACCCGCGACACGCTCACGGTATGCCAGAGCAGTTTGGGTAATGGTATTCCTTACGGCGAAAGCCTGCTCACCGGGGCCAGCACCACGCCAGTCCATTTCCTCAGTGGGCAACAGTGCGACTCCACCGTATGGGTCACCTTATTGGTGCCTGTCGAATCCTACGACACCGTACGGGTGGACACCTGTGATCTTTACACGTGGACAAACGGGCGCACATACACGAGTAGTGCCAGCGACACGATGGTCCTCACCAATGCTGCCGGCTGCGACTCCATTGTCACCCTGTTGCTCAACATCCGCCACACCACTGCTGGTATCGACACCATAACCACCTGTGGATCATACCGTTGGATCAATGACAGCATTTATACGGAGAGCACCACCACCCCCACATTCACCTTGACAAATTCAGAAAATTGCGATTCTATTGTCACACTGCACCTCACCATCCATCCTGAATATCTTCACAATAACATCCGCCACATCTGTCGTAACGAACTGCCCTACATATACAGCGAACGCTTGACCATACCCGTTGGGGCTACCTCCAACCAATACTGGTTCAACGACACCACCCAGATGGGCTGTGACAGTATCACCATAGTCAATGTTTTCATCCATGAAAACCCACATGATATTCAAAACCTGACACTTCCAGACAGCGCATTGCCCCATCACTACCAGCCTTTGGACACCTTATTCGAGGTGGGATCCCACTCCGGTGACTACCTGTTTCATTTCATTTCTGACTCTTACCCCTACTGTGATTCGGTGGTGGAATTGCATCTCACCATTGAATTGTGGGCGGAGACGTTCGGTGGCATCAACACCCAATGTGACCCTGATGCACAACATCCCTGCAACGGATGGGCGGCTGTCAATGTGCGTGGAGGAAAGCCACCCTACACCTACCTGTGGGACGATCCGCAGCACCAAACCACAGACACGGCTTTCAATCTTTGTGAAGGGGACTATCACGTGACCATTACGGATTCCTTAGGAGCGGTTTTAGTAAAACCATACCATGTTGGAAATTACGTTTCTGACACATCAGTCGTTTTTGACACCATTGGAACAAGCCAAATCCCCTATCTGTATCACGGTTATACATTCCAACAGGCTGTAAACAACACATTCCTCACCATACAAAACAGTCAAGGATGCGACAGTCTCGTGCTTTATTCGCTCTACATTCGTCCGAATGACACCCTGCGGAAGAGCTGTATCTTATGCAACGACTTCCCCTCCGAATGCGAAGGGAAGGTCATTGACCATGCCGGACTGACTGTGGATTCGATCCTGCAAGCGAACCAATCCTATCTTATCCGCATCTTCCAAGTGGACACATTCCACACGCCCAGAAGCCTTATTTACGACACTGCCTGCGCCCCACTCACATGGCATGGGCACACTTATACCGAAAGTGGCATCTACCATGACACTCTGACGGGCTCAAATAACTGTGATAGCATTGTCACGCTGCACTTGACCATCGTAGACTTCCCGAATCCTATCAACAACATTCTGTTGCCGGACATCTGCGTGGGCGACACCGGCATCATCACCATCGGGCACAATCCAAGCAACAATGTCTACTATGCTTCCGAGGGGGATGCCAGCATAAGCCTGAGCACCACCACCTTCCTGCCTGACGGACAAGATTGTGGCAACGGATGCTCGTACCAATCGTCCATACATTTCTCCAATTTTCCAACTAATTCCGTCATCCGAGATGTAAACGACATCCGCTATGTGAGGCTCAATCTGGAGCACACATACGCCGGCGACCTGTACATCCACATCACCTGTCCAAGCGGACAAAATGCTGACATATTCAGATTTTCCAGAACATCTTGGAGTTTTATAAACAGTCCGTGCCTGTCCAACATTGGAGTTTCGCACCGAGGATGGCAAGACGCTCCCTATGGCCAGACCAATGCCAACGTTAGCACTGACTTTGGAATACCAAGCACAAGCGACAACAGCTTAAACCGTTGTAATTCCTCTTCGAATCCTCCTGGCACAGGATGGGACTACTGCTGGTCGAACAACACGAGCCAAGGCTACTCATACGGCAACACCAACTCTCCAAACGATGATATCATTTACAGAGTTGCAAACGTTCAATACAATCGTTTTATTGCTTCCAACATTACCAACGGCACTCACTTCTACAAACCGGACCAGTCATTCCAAAGTCTGGTAGGATGTCCACTGAACGGTGACTGGACAATTACGGTTATTGACGGATGGAGACAGGACAACGGCTATCTCTTCAGCTGGGAGTTGGCATTGACCCCCGAGTTGCTGAACGTGTCACGCCATCCCATTGACAGCACCACGCTGTCAGGTCCGTGGAGTAAACGGCTGAACGACTCCACCTATTGGGTCACACCTCCCGCCACCATCACACAAGACACCACTGTCCAATACCTCATCACCGTGTTCAGCAACTATGGATGTCATTTCGACACCATTGTAAGCATTCATTACAGAGCACCCAAAACCACGATTCTTCACGACACCATCTGCCGTACCGATCTTCCCTTCGTTTGGGCGGGCCAACACGTCACAGACACAGGCTCGTACACGCTGACGGATGCAACCCTACAGGCGGCCAACGGCTGCGACAGTACTACCATCCTACACTTGACAGTACTTGACACCACCGTCAGCACCATCACAGAGCAGATTGGCGAACAACAGCTGCCACACGCCTTCAACGGATGCTGGTTCCACCACGCAGTCACCGACACCGTTATCATCATTGAGAACCATCTTGGCTGCGATAGCCTCATCCATTACACGTTGCTGATTTTCGACAACACATCGGATACGCTTGACACCCTCGTATGCCGGGAGGCTTTGCCGTTGACTTGGCACAATCACCTATTCACCTTGACGGACAGCGTCGCCACGGATACCAGTGTCAACGCAAACCATTCCTACCA